>JAKAVX010000113.1 GCA_021827465.1 Deltaproteobacteria bacterium
ATCAGTTCACGTGCGCGCGCGTTGGAGAGCGGATGGTTCACGCCCGCGCGCACGTCGCGGTAATAGCGCTCCATCGGGAACTTCTTCAGGATTCCGTGTGCGCCGACGGCCTCCATGCAATAGTCAACCGCGCGAACTGCGTTGTTGGTCGCGACGTACTTTGCGGTTACGACCCGCGCCAGGCCCGGCTCGCCCTTGAACGAAGCGGAACTTGCCAGGTACTCGTTCGCGATCCCGAGATAGAGCGCGCGCGACTGCGCGAGCAGCGCCTCGGCCTCGGCCACGGCGAACTGGATTCCGGGCAGATACCTGATCGGGCGAGGCAGGGTGAGCGGCTTGAAGCGCGCGGTGAACTCCTTGGTGAACTTGAGCGCCGCGATCGCGATTCCCGTGTAAACCGCGGCGACCGAAACGCTGAACCAGGTGAAGAGCGATATCGCGTTCTCGTCGACCGGGCCGATCGGGCGCGAGTCGGCCATCGCGATACTCGGCACGCGGACGTCCTTGATCACCATGTCGTGGCTCGCCGTCGCCCGCATCCCCATCGCGTTCCACGTCTCGATAAGTTCGAGACCCGGAGTTCCGCGCGGAATTACGAACGTCGCGGAGCGCGGCGGGGTTTCGTCCTCGATGGTCGCCATCACCATGAACAGATCGATCACAGGCGAGAGGCTGGTGAAGGTTTTGCGCCCGTTGAGCACGTAAAATTCACCGTCGCGCCGAGCCTTGGTCGCGAAATATCCCCAGTCGCCGCCCGTCTCCGGCTCGCTGATTCCGCCGCCGAGGATTTGCTTGCCGCGTCCTATCGCGTCGAAGAAAAGCCTCTCTTCGGGGCGTCCGGTCGCGCGTTCCACCATGCTGCCGAGGCCAAACAGGTGCATGTTGATCGCGATCGCGGTTGCGCCGCATCCCTGCGCAAGCTGTTCCTGGCAGAGTGCGTAATCGACCAGGCTCGCGCCGAGTCCGCCATGCTCCTCCGGGATTACGAGCGCGGTGTAGCCGGTCTCCTTCATGCGCTGCACGTTTTCGACCGGAAAGGAGTTGTTGAGGTCGTGTTCGGCGGCCCGAGTTGCGAAGTCGGCGGCCAGTTCCGCCGCGAGCGCCACCAGCTTTTTTCGGCTTTCAGCCATCGTGACTCGCTCCCGTTTCATGCACCCGTGCGCGTCGATCGCGTCCGGCGCGTTCAATTTCAATCGAAAGAAATTATCCCCCCGCGCGGCGTGAGCAAACCGTCGCCTGGCTACTTGGCCGCGGCGTCATCGACGGCCGCCGAGGCCGGCTGGGCGAGCAGTTGCCGTGCATACGGCATGATCGTCGTGAACAGATCGACCTGCGAGTCCAGCGTCTTTCCAAGCCCGCTCAGAAGTCCCATCACGCGAGTGACTAAAAGCACGTCGGCGGGCACTTCGACAACAGGATTCTCGCGCACCGAGCGATGCAGCCGATCGGAGAACTCCTTGACGAATTCCGGCGTCGCGTAGGCCTTGCGATGCCTGATCGCGCTTCCAAGGAAAGCCTCGGACAGCGTGAGCAGCGTGTCGGGCGAGCCGTTGCGCGTGCGGAAGCCAAGCTCCTGGAAGGCGCGCACGATCCCGTCGCGGTCGTCGATCAGAATTGCGAGTGTGAGCCTGACGAGACCGTCGCGAAAGGTCGCGGGAAAATCCTTGGCGAGGCCGAAGTCGAGGAAGACCAGCGTGGGGCCGGGCTTGACGAAGATGTTTCCCGGATGCGGGTCGGCGTGAAAAAACCCGTCGCGCAAAACCTGCTCGCAGAAGACTTCGGTAAGCCTCTGCGCGACGGCGCGCCGATCGATTCCCGCCCGCTCCAGCGCCTCGACGTCGGAAATCTTGATCCCGTCCACCAGTTCCATCGTGAGCACGCGTCGGGTCGTGTACTCGCGGTAAACCTCGGGCACGATCACCGTCGGGTCCGAGGCGAAGTTGCTGCGCATCGTCTCGGCGTTCTCAGCCTCGTGCTCGAAGTCGAGTTCCATCGGAACGTACTTGAGCGCCTCGCGCACGATCACGCGGAAATCGAAGTCGCGCTCCAGGAATGCAAGCGCGCGGAGCACGAAAGTGAAGTTCTTCAGATCGAGCCTGACAATTCCGTCGATTCCCGGATACTGCACCTTGACCGCGCACGCACGCCCGTCGCGAAGGCGGGCGCGATGCACCTGCGCGAGCGAGGCCGACGCGAGTGGGGTTTCGTCGAACTCGGAGAAGATCGCGTCGAGAGGCTTTTTCAGCTCGCGCTCGATTTGCCCGCGGATCATCGCAAACGGACGCGCCGGAACGCGGTCGTGCAGGCCCGAGAGCGTATTGATCCATTCATCGGGCAAGAGGTCGGCGCGGGTTGCGATGAACTGCGAGGCCTTGATGAGCAAGCCTTCGAGCCTGACCGCGGTGCGATAGAGCGCGCGCGCCGAGCGCAGGTCCTGACGGCGATAGCGCTCGTCGGTCTTGGTACTACCCACCGCGCGATCCCATAGCTGGATCGCCTTGTAGCCCGCATAGACGCGCGCGGCGAGGAATGCCACCGCCGAGAAACGGCGGACGCGCTCAAGAACGCCGGGATCCTCGGTTCCGGAGGGAAAAACGGGAACGGCGGAATCGGGCTTGCTCGAATTCATTTCGGATTGAAAGAGGGAAACGGCTTGCCAACATTTTAGCCGACGTAAGAGTTGTGGAGAACAGAGCGGAAGCTTCGCGCGTGGACCGCGCGTCCTTGACTGGAAGCATTACGGGGGCTACCCTCACGAGCCTCATCATCGGGGGAAGCATGCATACCATGAAGACGACGGGCCGCGACGACAAGCGCTGAAACCACTTCGATACGTGGCTCGAAAAAGCCTCGGGAGCTTTGGAGCCCCGGGGCTTTTTCTTTGACCAAAGAGTGAACCGATGACGCCCGAGAGGCAAACCGCGATGCCCGCGATGAGTGTGGGCGAGGTGATGAGGCGCTACTACGTCGTGCAGCTCGCCTATTCGCTCGCGGGCGGATTCCTGTTCGGCGTGTACCCGATATTCCTGCACTCGCGCGGCCTCGATCAGTTCCAGATAAACAGCGTGCTCGCGACCTATTTCGTGGTGCTGTTCCTGACCGACGTTCCAACGGGAGCGTTTGCCGACGCGCTCGGACGCCGGCCCTCGTTCGTGCTCGGAAACGCACTGCGCGTCGCGGCGTTCGTTACCTATTTCTTCGCCCATCATTACTTCGTCTTCCTGATCGCGGAAAGTATCGACGGAATCGGCACCACCTTCGCCAACGGAGCCGTGGATGCGTGGGGCGTTGACGCACTTGACCGCGCAGGCCACGTCGGCGTGAAGGACAGGATTTTCTCGCGCATCACGCAGCTCATGAACTCGGGCTTCATGATCTCGGCGATCGTCGGCGCGTACATCGCCGACGTGAATATCGCGTGGCCGTGGCTGTGCGGCGCGGCCGGCTATTTCGTCGCGGCGTTTATCGGGATGGCGATGATGACCGGCGAGAGCGAACGCGAGGCGCATGTCGATTTCGCCGCGCTGCCCCGCCAGATAGTCGCGCGCGTCACCGAAGGTTTCGGCGAAGGCTTCTCTAGCCGGGCGGTGATGGGGCTGAGCTTGGCCGGCGCGATAACGCTCGCCGCATGGGCGCCGTACTGGCTCGAATGGCCGATCCTGTTCAACCGAAGCTACGGCGTGGGCGTGTGGATTATCGGATGGATCTACTGCCTGCTGACGCTGGCGCGGATTGTCGGCGCGGAAGCGGTGTCGCGGATGCACGCCGACGAAGGCTCGCGCGCGGGCCGGCTCGCCGCCCTGGTTATCGTCGCGAGCGTATGCCTTGCCGTGGCCGGGATGCTGAGCAGCCGGCCGAACATCGCGCTCGCGATTCTGTTCGTCATGAACCTGTGCACTGGCGCGATCCAGCCGCTCACGCAGAGCTGGTTCAACGAGCAGGTTGGCCCGGGACGGCGGGCCACGATGCTGTCGTTTTCGAGCACGCTCGGCACGATGGGCGGTTCAATGGGTCTGCTGTTCGGCGGCTACGTGGCCGATACTGCCGGACTGGCGACGGCGTGGCAGGTGGCAGGGGCGATCTCGCTGGTCGCCGCTCCGTGCTACTGGATGCTGCGGCCGAGGGCACCGCGGGCGGTTGCGACCGCCGGTGCGGGACACTGACAGGGCCGTATCGGCGAGGACTGCTACTAGCGGGATTGCGCCGGGTCGGTTAAAACTTATGACGTTATCCGGCGCGCGGGGCCGTCTGTGGCGTCCGAAGTTGGGGAGCGATGGAATTTCCCAGAATCAAGCGACTACCGCCATACGTTTTCAACGTTATCGGGGATTTATGTCTCAAGGCGCGGCGCGCCGGCGACGACATAATCGACTTCGGGATGGGCAATCCCGACCTCGCCACGCCGCCTCATATCGTGAGCAAGCTTATCGAGGCCGCGTCCAAACCCGCCAACCATCGCTATTCCGTCTCGCGCGGCGTGTACAAGCTAAGGCTCGCGATCGCCGACTGGTACAAACGCCGCTACGGCGTCGAGCTTGACCCCGACAGCGAGGCGATCGTCACGATAGGCTCCAAGGAAGGCCTCGCCCATCTTGCGATAGCCGCGCTTGACCAGGGCGACGTGGTGCTCGCGCCGACGCCGACCTATCCGATTCATCAATACGGATGCATCATCGCGGGCGCGCAGGTCCACGGCGTGCCGATCGGCAACGGCGAGGATTTCTTCGAGGCGATGATGGCGGTCGTCAGCCGATGCTGGCCGCGGCCGAAGATGATGATCCTCAACTTCCCGCACAATCCGACTACTGCGACAGTCGATATGTTGTTCATGGAGCGGGTGGTCGATTTCGCCCGTGAGAACCAGATCCTCGTGGTCCACGATTTCGCCTACGCGGACCTCTGCTTCGACGGCTACCAGGCGCCGTCGCTGATGCAGGTGCGGGGGGCGAAAGAAATCGGCGTCGAATTCTTTACACTCTCCAAGAGCTACAACATGCCGGGATGGCGCGTGGGCTTCTGCGTCGGCAACCCTGAGATGATAGCGGCGCTGACCCGGCTCAAGTCGTATTTTGACTACGGAATGTTCACGCCCGTCCAGGTCGCGGCGATAGCGGCGCTGAACGGCCCGCAGGAATGCGTCGCCGAAACGGTCGAGACCTATCGCAAGCGGCGCGACGTTTTGGTCGAGGGACTGAACCGCGCCGGATGGCCGGTCGAAAAGCCCAAGGCCACGATGTTCGTATGGGCGCCGATTCCGGAGCCGATGCGCGCGATGGGCTCGCTGGAGTTCGCCAAGTTTCTGCTTTCCGAAGCGAAGGTCGCGGTCTCGCCGGGCGTGGGCTTCGGCGCCGACGGCGACGGCTTCGTCCGTTTTGCGCTAATCGAAAACGAGCATCGCACGCGCCAGGCGATCCGCGGTATCAAGAGCGCGCTGGCCCGCGCGGGTGGTTTCGGCAACGGGCGCCATGTCGCCCGCGCCTCATAGTTGGAAGCGGGTGGGGGGAGTGGCTCGTACAACCGTAGCGCCGGTGCGGATAGGCCTGCTCGGATGCGGTACTATCGGCACGGGCGTCGTCAAACTGCTTAGGCAAAACGGCGGCCTGCTCGCGCAGAGGCTCGGCCGTCCGCTGGAACTCGTCGCGGTGGTGGACAAGCTGCTCACGCCGCGAAACGCGCTTCGCATCCCGACTTCGATGATGGTGCACGACCCGGCCGCGATGGTCGAGCGTCCGGATATCGATATCGTCGTCGAGCTTTTCGGCGGCATCGAACCCGCCCGAAGCCTCATCCTGAAGGCGCTCGCCGCGGGCAAGGACGTTGTCACCGCCAACAAGCTTCTGCTCGCCGAGCATGGCGAAGAGATTTTCCGCGCAGCGGAGAAGGCCGGCGCCGGAGTCGGCTTCGAGGCGAGCGTGGGCGGCGGTATCCCGATTATCCGCACGCTGCGCGAGGCGCTCGCCGGCGATCGTCAGTCCGCGGTTTACGGAATCGTCAACGGCACCTGCAATTCAATCCTGACGACCATGAGCGAGAGCGATGTCGAGTTCGGCGACGCGCTCAAGCAGGCGCAGGCCGCGGGGCTGGCTGAAGCGAACCCCGCGCTCGATATCGAAGGCCATGACACCGCGCACAAGCTCTGCCTCCTGGCCGGGCTCGCCTTCGGCGCGATGCTGAAACCCTCCGAGGTCCATACCGAAGGAATCACGCACGTCACGCAGACCGATATCCGTTTCGCCCGGGAGCTCGGCTTTACGATAAAGCTGCTTGCGATCGCCAAGAACGACGACGGTGCGATCGAGGCGCGGGTGCATCCCACGATGGTTCCGGCGCGTCATGTGCTGGCGAGCGTGGGCGGCGCGTTTAACGCCATCTATATCCACGGTGAGGCGCTCGGCTCTACGATGTACCTCGGCCTCGGCGCGGGGCAGATGCCGACCGCGACCGCAGTTGTTGCGGATATCCTCGATCTGGCGCGCGAGCGGCTCGGCGGCGGCGCGACCCGATCCCATCCGCTCGGCTATCCGGTAAGCTTTATCAAGCGCGCCCGTGTCAAGCCGATGGCCGACGTGATATGCGAGTACTACCTGCGATTCATGGCCGAGGATAAACCGGGCGTGCTCGGAAGGATCGCGTCGGTGCTGGGACGCAACCACATATCGATCGCGTCTGTGATCCAGCAGGACAGGGACGTGGCCAGGACCGTGCCGGTCATAATGCGCACCCACGAGGCGTCGGAGAGAAACCTGATGCGCGCGCTCGGGCAGATTTCGCGCCAGCGGATCGTCGAGGCGCCGCCGGTATTCATCAGAATTGAGGAGCGACTTTAGCGATGGCTGGGCGAGCCAATATGCCTGAGCGCCAGGGCGGGACGCGGCTTACCCGCTGGCCCGGTCTTATCGAGCATTACCGCCGCTTTCTTCCGGTTACCGACTCGACCCCGGTCGTCACCCTCAACGAGGGCAACACTCCGCTTATCGAGGCTCCCGCGCTCGGCGACCGGCTCGGGCAGAATGTAAAGATTTACTTGAAGTTCGAGGGCGCCAACCCGACCGGCTCCTTCAAGGACCGCGGCATGACGCTCGCCATCTCCAAGGCGCTCGGCGAGGGTGCTCGCGCCGTAATCTGCGCCTCGACCGGCAACACCGCCGCGTCAGCCGCCGCCTACGCCGGAAGAGCCGGACTCAAGGCGTTCGTGCTGATTCCCAAGGGCGCGGTCGCGCTCGGAAAGCTCTCACAGAGCGTGATGCACGGCGCGCGGGTTATCGAGGTTATCGGCAATTTCGACATCTGCCTGAAGGTCGTGCGCGATCTTGCCGAACGCGACCCGGTCCGGATTCGCCTGGTCAACAGTATCAATCCCGATCGTATCGCCGGGCAGAAGACCGGCGCGTTCGAGGTCTGCGACCAACTCGGCGACGCTCCCACCCATCA
>JAKAVX010000114.1 GCA_021827465.1 Deltaproteobacteria bacterium
TTTGAGCCCGTGATTCGATCGGAAACAGCGCGCTGCGTCGCTTCGTCGCTGCGCTCGTGACGGCACGAAGCGCCCTTCATGAGCGAGGCATTCGATCCGGCGCTTGCGCTGATGGCGCGTCTTTTGCGTCGATGAATCCTCGGGCGACGGGGCGATTCGTCATGGCTGGGGAAATCAAAGCGCCGAATTTGAAGCGTCGCGAGGAGTTGCGTCGGATGCTCTCGCGGTTGCGCGATGAGACCTACATTAAGGTGAGGGATCTCAGGCGCGATCAGGAACACGAAGCCGAACCGCCTGCGGCTGACGATATCGATGCGGCGCGCGCAACCGCTGACGTAGAGACGCATGCAAGCCTGATCGAGCGGGCCGAGGACGAACTCAATTCCATCGACGAGGCGCTGGAACGCGTCGAGCACGGAACCTATGGACTCTGCGCCGAGTGCGGCGAAGAGATTGCCGCCGAGCGTCTGGCCGCAGTGCCTTTCGCCCTTCGATGCGAGAGCTGCCAGGAAAAACAGGATCGCGCGAGCGGGCGATGGGCAGAGGGCTCGACGATTTCGCCGTACGACCGCCAGTGGGAGCTTCCGGAGGAAATGCGCCAGCCACGCGAATACCTGATCAAATCCGCGGGCGCGTTGCGATCGCCGACCTACGAAGAGCCTTTCCCGTCGAAAGCAACAATCGGCGAGAAGCCGGCTGCGCCTCGGCCCGCTCGGCCAAGGGGCAAGCGAAAACCAAAACACGGCAAATAAGCCCGGAGTGACCGCGTTCCTTTTCCGAGGATCATCAGAATAGCCGGCATATTACCGGCACCCGGAGAACAATGGCCGTGCGCAGTACGGCGAGGCTTTCCCGCACTCTATCAGGCATTATCGAATGCCCGCGAAAAAAGGAGCTCCCGTATGAACGAGTGGGATGAAGAGCTTCGCGCTCTGGCGAGCAGGATAGACGCACTCGAGACGTACACCGGAGAACTCAAGGAGCATCTTGAAGCGCTCGAGAAACGTTCTCTGCTTCGCTTGCCCGGACGGCGGTATTGCCGGATCTGCGGGGCGGGACCGGGCGCAACGATCGATCCTCTGCCGAGCAAGTCCGAAGAGGAGTTTCATCTGAGCGGACACGGTGAACCGGCGCCGGAGCATCCGGCGCCCCATCGATGGTCCGAAGTCGAGAGAATGGCCGCCGAGAAGCATCGCAAATAGCCACTGGCTAAAAGTCGCCGCGCTTGATTCGTTGCATAAGCGCCCGGCCCTCGGCGCTCAGGTACACGATTTCCATTATCGAGCCGATAGCCGCTTCGGTGTCGAAGTAGGTGTATTCGCTCTCGCCCATTTTGCCACTCATCAGTTGCTCGTGACCAAAGCGACCCAGCGTCTCCAGCGTGCGATCGTACTTGTCCCGGTCGTAGAGGAAAAAGCCCAGATGATGCAGTCCCTCGCCCCTGCGATCCAGGAACTCCTTGTAACAGGTCTCGCCGGAGACGTGCTGGATGAGTTCGATCTGCGTGTCGCCCGAATACGCGATCGAGAGGCGCACTTTCTGCTCAACCGGACGCCCGCGCAGACGTTTGTCCGTCACTTGGTCGCTGAAGTTGTCGAACACGTGAAAACGCGGCACCCCCATCGCCTTGTTGAAGAAGTTTTGCGCGGCTTCCAGATCGCGCACCACAAACGCGACCTGATGGAGGCTGCTGCCGACATAGGCCAAGGGCGAGACATCCATCGTGATTCTCCCTGCTCTGCGCGTCGCGCGGAGGAAACGGCGGCCCAATCGACCATAGTGCCGATAGGGGCTCGCTGCAACGGCGCGGCGCCCGGATTCGGGACATGAATCCATCCCTGCTATTATCGACGCGTGATTAGCAGGGCAATCGCCAAAGCTGCGCTCTGGGAATGCCGCCGATGTGGCGCATCGACGCAGGGCGCCGGTCTATATCTCGCCAGTTCCCCGCAAGCTCATGTCGCCACCGATGGAACGGATGCCCGGACCCTGGATACCTCGAGCCCGTCAGAGTTCGTCGACGAGCGGCTGCTGCGATGTCCGTCCTGCGGCTCGCGCGAAATCGAAATCCCCTTCGAAATTCTCGACGGCAAGCGCCTGCGCTGAACTCCGCCCACCGGCGGCGGAACGCGAGCGCGTAACTCGAAGTCCTGTGGCGCATGAACGCGTGGCTGGTATGCTGAGGCCCGCTTACCGCGGTACCGAGGGCGTGCTTCGAGTGAGAACCACGCCGCGCGGAGGGGACGATGCCTGACGACGATCTCAGTTTCACCAGTATCGGCCGGGTTCACGGCGAGCCGAAATACATTGCGCCGCTACTCGGGGATATTGCCGCGCAGGCCTCGCAAGCCGATCGAACGCGCTCGATCTCTCCGGACCTTATTGCGGCAATCAAAAAAAATGACATCATGCGGATCTCTGCCGCGCGCGAGATCTCGGGACTAGAGGAACCAATAGTCGAGATCGCAAACGAGCTGCGCGCGATCGCTCCGCGATGCGGCTCGACGGCGTGGTGCCTGTGGAATCATCTGTGTGTCTTTCACCATTTCGCCGCAGTGCTCGGCCCGGCGAATGCAGACTTTCTGGCGGATATTGTCAAAAAACGCGAGTGGTTCTGCTTTCCCGCCGGCGCCGGGTCCAGGGTGACTGCGGTCGATTCAGCCGGCAAGGCCATTGTATCCGGAGTTGCCGCGTTCGGTTCCGGTTGTCGATACGCGCAATGGGCTGGCGTCGTCTTTATCAAGCGGGGCGTCGAGGTGCCGCAGTTTGCGCTCGTCGATCTCAGGGGCCCGAGTGTGCGGATCGATCCGACCTGGGACGGAAGCGCTGTGCGGGCCTCGGCCACCGATCATATCCACTATGAGAACGTTGAGGTGCCGAGCGAACGCGTTGTGCCTTCGCCTCCGAGGTACCGCGCGCTCTTTCGGCGAACGGACCACCCGATGATCCATCATCGCTATCGCGAAGATTGGGTGGCGATCTCGGTGATGTGGCTCGGCGCGATGGCGACGGGGGTGGCCGAGGCATCGCTCGACGAGACCGCGCGGAATATCAGGCATCGAATCGCGATCCTGGGAACGAAGATGGTCGAGAGGCCCACCATCCATGTGAACCTCGGCCGCGCCCAAGCGCTCATCAACGCGGCGACCGATACCGTTTACGCCGCGATGGCGGAAACCGACGCGCGGATCGCGGCCCGCGTGGTGCCGACTGAAGGCGATTACTTCCGGCAGACCTCGGCCGGGATGCAGGCCGTGCTGTTGTGCGACGAAGCCATGAGGCTCATTCTTCGGGTGCTCGGAGGCAACGGACTACGCGAGGGCACGGAGTTCGAGCGCCGCTATCGCGATTTTCAGGCGATGCCGCTTCACATCAACGGGCACGTCGACCGCGTAACGGAGCAACTCGGACGCATTTCTCTCGGGCTGGATTCAGAGAATCCGTTCTAGTCGCGCGACCCGCTCTGTTCCGGTCGGTTCCGATCTTTATCGTTGCGATCGAGGTGCGGAGTCTTGGGCATCGGTGCCTCCCTCCGGCCGACGAATCGATTCGAGAATTCGCTCAGCGCGGGCGCAGCTTCGGGAAATCCAGATGCCGGAACGGATCGCCCGGCGACAGCGCCTCGGTCAGATTCACGAAGACCGAACGCGCGGTGTCGGATTCGCTCGGCTCGCGGATGCGCCGCGCGGAACTTTGGCCGTTGATCAGCGATCGCGGAGTGTACACCGTGTCATCCCCGAAGAACCGCAGCGACAGCGTGCGGCGGCGGATTCCGGGATGAGTCGGTGCGCCCCCGTGCAGCATCGCGGGATGAAACACCAGCACGTCGCCCGGCTCTACCGCCCATGACACGATGTCCCACTTCGAGCGCTCGGCCTCGATATTGGGAAGCCGCGGAAGTTCTTCGCCGGGATAGATCGGGGCGGTGTCGTCGTCGGGATCGAACCGCGAGCCGTTGTACAGGACTCCGCGATGCGATCCGCGCACGAACTCCAGCGCGTTCTCCTTCGCAACCCGCTCGAATGTTATCCACATCACTGCGATTTTTTCGCCGTCGATCGGGAGATATGAGGAATCCTGGTGCCAGGGCGTACGACGGCTCTCGCCTCCTTCCTTCAGGAACACCTGTTCGTACATGAACCACACGTCGGGCGCGCCCCACAGTTCGGCAGCGACGTCCGCGGCGGGAGATTGTTCGAGCAATTCGCGGTATGCGGGAAACGCCGCAGGGTTAGCCAGATCCTGGTAGAACACCGCGCGCGAGTCCTTGCCCGGAAACGTCGCGGCGGCCGGACTCGGATGTTCGAGGCTCCATTTGTAGGCTTCCTCCGCCATCGCGAGCGAACGCGAATCGAGCACGGCCTTGATGAAGACCACCCCGTCCTCGCGAAACCGATTGCGCATCGCGCCGTCAATCATGCTCATCTGATCCCCTTCCGCCGTCTCAGTTCAGGCGCTGATCGACTTGCAGGATGCCATCGCGATCTTCGAACAGGCAAGGCAGAACCTTGCCTCCTGCCGTCTCTCCATATCAACTCCCACGGCTGCTCTCTCGATGCGACCGAGCGACGGAGTTTAGGGCACTCGACCGGCCTTCCAAATGGCGATAGCTTCGTAAATCCTTGATTTCATTGAGTGGAGGAGGAAGGGGCCCGGTGGCCCCACCGGTCTTCAAAACCGGCCTGGCAGGTATTGCGCTTGCCGGAGGGTTCGACTCCCTCCCCCCTCCGCCATTACGCGACCACCTCGCGAACATTCGCCGCGAGTGCGCCCCAGACCTACACACGCATCTCCGTATCAAGTACCGTAAATTATGCCGCGAACCCGCCCCGGCACGCCTGGCCCATAGCGAGACGCGCGCTGTTGGCCGGAACGGCGCGCCGGCAGGCAAGGTCCATCCGCGGTGCCGGTGCAGAAGCAAAGCCTGTAGGTAAGTAGTGCAGATGAAAGACGGCAAGCTTGTGCTGGAATCGGAATTGACCGGCGAGATGGCAAGATCGCTCGATTCGATAATAAAGCCGGGGGACCTGAGTTCGGCGCGAAAGAGGCCGCCTTCGATCGACAAAATTGGGCAGTACGAATGCGGTCCGCTTCGGCTCAGGGGCTTCGAGCATTACGACCGCCGCCTGATGTTCGATCACGCGGTCTCGATGGAGAATGCCAGCCAGCGCGAGCGGTTCGAGGCGCTGGCGTGGGTGCTGCGCGACCTGCTCACCCAACGCTGGCTGCTGACCAACGACACCTACGAGCGCAACAACGTCAAACAGGTCTACTACCTCTCGATGGAGTTTCTTCCCGGCCGGATGCTGGCGAGCAACGTCATCAATCTCGGCGTCGAGGAGTTCCTTCGCACCGATCTGCGCTCGGATCCGCGCCGTGACTGGCGCGAGGTGATCGAGACCGAACCCGACGCGGGACTTGGCAACGGAGGCCTGGGCAGGCTGGCGGCGTGCTTCCTCGAGTCGATGGCGACATTGCAGATTCCCGCGATCGGTTACGGGCTACGCTACGAGTACGGAATCTTCCGCCAGGAGATTCGTGACGGTTACCAGGTCGAGCACCCGGACCATTGGCTCAAGCATCCCGATCCGTGGGAGATCGCCCGTCCGCGCGAGACCGTGCAGGTTCCGCTCGGATGCGCGTTTCACCTCGACGGCGCGACTTTGCGAAGCGTTCCCCATCATCCGACCCATTTCCTGGGCGTGCCCTACGACCGGCCGGTGGTCGGCCACGGCGGCCGCAACATCAATACCTTGCGGCTATGGGCGGCGACCTCGCCCGATTTCTTCGATTTCGGAGAGTTCAGCTCCGGAGATTTCGTCGGCTCGGTCCTGGAACGGCTGGCCGCCGAAACGGTGACGCGCGTTCTCTATCCCGACGATTCCACCGCGGCAGGCCAGGGGCTTCGGTTTTTGCAGGAATATTTTCTGGTCTCCTGCTCGCTGGCCGACATCATCGTGCGCTTTCGGCGCAGGAACAACGACTGGCGTTCCCTTCCCGACAAAGTCGCGATCCAGATGAACGATACACATCCCGCGATGGCGGTCGCGGAATTGATGCGGATACTGATCGACGACGCGAAGCTCGGGTGGGATGAAGCCTGGGACCTGACCGTCCGCACGCTCGCCTATACCAATCACACCCTGCTGCCGGAAGCCCTGGAGAAGTGGCCGGTGTGGTTCTTCGATCTGGTTTGCCCGCGCCTGCTCGATGTCATCTATGAGGTGAACCGCCGTTTCCTCGGCTATGTGCGCGCGACCGACCCGGGCAATGAAGAGCTGGTGCAGAGGGTTAGCCTTATCGAGGAAAATCCGGTCCGCCAGGTGAGGATGGGCAATCTCGCCATGGTGGGCACTCACAGCACCAACGGAGTGGCCGCGATCCATTCCGAATTGATTCGCACCCGCCTGGTGCCCGATCTCGCACGGCTCTTCCCGGCGCGATTCAACAACAAAACCAACGGGGTGACGCCGCGGCGATGGCTGACGCTGGCGAACCCGGACCTGGCGAGGCTGATTAACGCGACGCTCGGCACGCACTGGGTCAATGACCTGTCGGAGCTGCGCAAGCTCGTTCCGCTCGCGGAAGATCCCGCTTTTTGCGAAGGCTTTCGCACCGCCAGGCGAAAGGCGAAGGAGCGCTTCGCGAAGTGGCTCAAATCGACCACCGGCGAAGTGGTCGATCCGGCCACGGTTTTCCACAGCCAGATAAAGCGCATCCACGAGTACAAGCGCCAGCTCCTGAACGTGCTGCACATCGTCGTGCTCTACAATCGGTTGCGCGAAAACCCGAACCTGGAGGCGCCCCCGCGCACCTTCTTTTTCGCCGGCAAGGCCGCGCCCGGCTACAAACTGGCCAAGCTCATCATCAAGTTGATCGGCAATGTCGGCCGGGTGATCGACGCCGACCGCGCGATGCGCGGGCGCCTGAAGGTCGTGTTCGTGCCCAACTACGGCGTGACCGTGGCCGAGCGGCTCATCCCGGCCACCGACGTGGCGGAACAAATCTCGACCGCCGGGTTCGAGGCGAGTGGAACCTCCAACATGAAGTTCATGATGAACGGAGCGCTTACGGTTGGCACCCGCGACGGCGCGACGATCGAAATGGCCGAGGAAGTGGGCGAAGACAACATTTTCCTTTTCGGCCTGACCGCCGAGCAGGTCGAGTCAAGCCGCGGATGGTACAGTCCCTCCTGGCATTACGAGAACGAGCCCGAGACGCGTGAGGCTGTTGACCTGATGTTCTCGAATCACTTCAGTTTGGGGGAATCAGGCGTATTCGAGCCGATTCACGAGGCGCTGTTCGCAAGAGGCGACCACTACATGCATCTGGCGGACCTGACCTCCTACGCCGCGGCGCATTCCGCAGTCGCGGCGCTCCATCGCGATACCGAGAGATCGGAA
>JAKAVX010000115.1 GCA_021827465.1 Deltaproteobacteria bacterium
AGGCAAGCTCCTGAAGGAGCCGGTGCGCCGAACTCCGGTTAACGGACAGCTCGGCCGCAATCTCCGCGACCGACCGCGGGCGCTCCTCGAGCAGCTCTAGCGCCCGAAGTCCCCGCAACAGCGGAGTTCGCTGACGCGTGCCGCCATCGCGGGAAGCGT
Source organism: Deltaproteobacteria bacterium (assembly GCA_021827465.1). The sequence goes on from JAKAVX010000115.1 coordinate 160, forward strand.
CCGGGGCAACTGCGTCGCGCGCCATCGCTCACTGCACCGCCATGCTCTCGCCAGCGTCAAGTTCGCCCGCCGCGCCCAGCATTTCGACCAGTTGCCCGACGGTCGTGTCCTCCTTCGCGAAATCACCAACCACCCGTCCGCGCTCGAGAACGAGGACACGGTCGACTATCGCATGGAGGTGACCGATGTTGTGATCGATGTACAAAACGCCGTGGCCCGCCTTCTTCGCAGCTCGGATCGCTGCGAATACGCGCGACGTCTCGCGCACTGAGACCCCTGCGGTCGGCTCGTGCAGGAGCAGAACCCTTGCTCCGAAGTAGACAGCTCTGATGATGGCAAGCGACTGTCGCCTACCCGCGGACAGCCCCATGCCTCGCTGGTCATCGAACTGCACCCACTGGATGCCGATCTGCGCAGGCACCTCCACAGCTACACGACGCATCCGCGAAGATCTTTGCCGAGAAGGCAGTCCCGCCGCAGCTGGCACCCAAGGCCTGGGACCCCCCAATGCCTCGGACCCTGCGCGCACTGGCGCGGGGAACCGGCTTGTGTTACGTATGCCAATGTCTCAACCTCCTCCAGCACCCAATGCGCGGAACTCCGGCGCACCTCTAAGGCCACTGCGATTCCGCTAACAGCCTATCCCGCGCCCTCCAAGAGTGCGAGCACACAATAAGCCGCGCGCGACGGAAGACCGCCTCCTTGCTCCGCCTCGGCGGCCGCACAGGAACCCCGCCCATCTGACTGCAGTGCGTCTACCGTATCCCTCCATCCCTCCCGCTCATCGCTCCCCGCGCCGTCTCATCACTAACGCGCGTCCCACGGCCTCGATTCGAACGTTCATCAACAACGCAGCGACCAGCACTACTCCTGTGATCACGGTGTAGAGAGTCCCAGGCGCTCCGATGATCACGAGCCCTGTGTCGAGTATCCCCAAGACCATGGAGCCAATAATCGCGCCGTGAATCGACCCTCGCCCACCGAAAAGCGAGCAGCCACCGAGTACTGCGGCCACGATCGCCAGCAAATTGTAGTTGCTCGAGAACCCTAGAGAAATCGACCCGTATTCAGCAAGCGCCATAATTCCAGCGAACCCGGCGAGCGCACCGCAAACGACAAAGTTGGTTACGTACACTCTCCGAACGGGCACACCAACCATGCGCGCGCTCGAACCGTTTCGCGAGCCTGACGCAAACACCCAGTTTCCATATCTCGTCTTCTGCAAGACCATACCGGCGACGAGTCCGAGTCCGAGCATCCACGCGAATGGTGCTCCCACGGCGGAGGTTACCGTCCCTCCAAGCAGCGATATGATTCGGTCTTGATGCCCAAAAATATCCACTGAGTATCCGTTGGTAATGATGTAGTTCGTGCCGTCCAGTACGAAGTACATACCCAACGTCGTGATGAAGGATGGCACCCGAAGATAGACCGTGACGAGACCGTTGATGAGCCCGACGCAAGCCGCGATCGCAACACCTAGAAGCACAGCCGCCACGGCATTGAGCTGAGAAACTGCGATTAGCTTCCCCACCAGAATAGCCACAAATGCTGCATTGACGCCGACGGATAGATCGAACTGGCCGCTAATCATCAGCATCGCCACTCCAATGGCGATCGTGCCGATCAAAGCGATATCAGTGGTTGTTCCAGAGAGATTAGCAGCAGAGAGGAATAATCCTGAAGAACCAGCCTGGAAGCCGATAACGAGCGCTACAAGTGCAGCAAGGCTCGCCGCTTCAGGGAAAAGCAGGGTGCGCCCTAGCTTTTGAGGCAGGGTCTCGCATGCGGATCCGCCCTGATTTAGTGGAGCCGGACGCGATGACTCCGGTAGCGACGAACTGCTAGATGGAGCTTCGGCCCTGAACAACTTCGTCATCTCGTACTGGCCCTTTGCCTCTTCACGGTCGCTTGCCCTCGCTTCCCGGCCGCGGGTGCCCGCGCCCGACAGGAGCGTTCCCATCAAGAGCGCTCACAGCGGCGCGGGCACCCTGTCTCGCGAGTTAAACAGCTAGTCGACGCCCTCCTTAACCAGATTCTCAGCGAGAGCCAGGTTCGACTTCGTGATGATCAACGACCCAGTGTTCATTTGAATGGGTTCGAACCCGTACCGGATCTGCATCTCGAGGTTGAACACTGCATAGAATGCCTGCAAGAACGGCTGCTGGTCGAGCGCGACATCGAAGCTTGGCACAGTCTTCATGAGTTGAACTGTCGTAGGATCGATGTCGAAGGTAGCAAGAGGCAGCTTCAAATGGTGTGTTGCAACCCATTCTGCTGCCGCATCGGTTTCGATATCCCCACTCAACCCTATGAAGCCGACAGTAGTCGGATTCCGTAGCAGATAGGCACCTATCTCGGACTCATCCTGGACGCCATTGGTGGTTAGCAGCAGTAGGTGGGTCTTGTAGCCATGAGCCTGCAGCACCGCCTTCACGCCTTCGTAGCGCAGGGTGAGCACATACGCCTGCGGCACGGCGTTGCCGATGAGAACAGTCCCTCCGCCCGGAGGCAGAAATCGCAAGAAGGCGTCAGCCAGCTTTGCGCCCGACAGGTGCTCATCCTGGCCACTATACCCTAGATCGAGGATCGACGGATCGGTTGTAGCGCCACCATTCTGGGCTCCGAACCGATTATTATTGAAAAGAACAACCTTTTCTCCCGCCTTAAGGGCTGCCAGGACCGGCTTTTGCATGAACTTGCCCAAATAATCAATAGCGATTCCTGCCGGATGAGCCGCCACAGCCGCGAGAGCAGCCTGCTCCATTAACGTGTTGCTGGCGCTTGGGCCGGCGCCAAACTCGAACTTTACCGGCACGTTTAGCAGCTTCCCAGCGAGCTGGGCGCCCTTCTCCTCGGCCGACCAAAACGCGTTCGTGTTATACCCGATCACATAGATCGTATTGCTGCCCGCACCTGCCTTCGTCGCATCCGCAACGTGTGCACTCTTCTGCCTTGCGCTTGTCTCCCTCGCGCTTGCGCCCCATGTCGGCGCTGCCACCGCCGTTGCCACGCCGCAGCCAGCAAACACGGCGATTGCTGCTCCCACACAAGCACGTTTCCGCAAGATATGCCCCTTCATACGTATTTCCTTTCTCTTCGCCAAAATCTACCTACCAGCCAAAATGTACCTACCAGAGCCAGCCAAACTGTACCTACCAGAGGGTGTAGCCACCATCGACAACGATGATGCTGCCTGTGACATAGCTTGAGCACCTGCCACTGCAGAGGAACAGAAGCGCAGGCGTGACTTCGTCGATAGTCGCATAACGGCCCATTGGGACATCGTCAACCGTATACCGCTTAAAGTCAGGACTATCCGCAAATTCAGCTTCAGCCATTCTCGTCATCTCTGTACGTACGAATCCTGGAGCGATCGCATTGACACGTATCCCGTAAGGAGCCCACTCTGCTGCGAGTGAACGCGTGAGGTGGTGTACCGCGGCTTTAGCGGAGTTGTAGGCCGGCTGCATGAACGGTCGGTTCACGATCAGACCCGAGATCGAGCCAATGTTCACGATGGACCCTGCGCGATGGGCCGCAATCATCGTCGATGCCACGGCTTGGGTACAGGACCAGAGCCCGTTCAGGTTGACGCCAAGAACATGCTCCCAGTCTGACCACTCCGTGTCCGCGGCATGTGCATGGTGCGAGACGCCTGCACTGTTAACCAAAATATCGATAGGCCCAAGCTCCTCCGAAGCGCGCGCCACCATCGCGGAGACCTCAACCCGAGAACGAATGTCCGCCAATAGGGCGACGGCCCGCCCGCCGCTGCTGCTGATCCTGTTGACGATTGCCTCCGCCCTGTCCTTTGATCGACCAACAACCGCGACCGAAGCCCCTTCGCGCGCCAATGCCTCGGAAAATCCGGCACCTAAACCGCTAGTTCCGCCAGTGACGATGGCCACCTTGTCACTCAAGTCGGCAAATGGTTCCGTCACTCCCCCCTCCTTACGTTGAGCACTGCCACCATCCTTGTCTCGATCGTTGTCTCTCGGCTCATATCCTCATCGTGTCGGATTCGTCTGGCGCGCGCACGTTACCCTGCACGAGATCAAGGAGCTCTAGCAGCGATATCTCCTTCGGAGATAGAATTCTCTGTATCTTTCCCGCTTTGATGTAGACGATGCGATCAGCGATTGCGTACACGTTCGCCATGTTGTGGTCAATGTACAGGACGCAAAGACCCGCGCTTGCAGCGTGACGGATCGAGTCGAAGACACGCTGCATTTCCCTCACTGCAAGTGCCGCCACCGGCTCGTCCAGGATCAGCGCGCGTCGCCCGAAATGCAGTGCCCGCGAAATCGCAAGTGATTGCCGTTCTCCGCCGGATAAGACCTCGGCGCGAGCATCCGCAAGCAAACCACCCGGCAAGCCGATAGCGTACAGGCTAGCCTGACACACCCGCTTCATCTCGTTGCTCTTCATGATGCGAAGCGGTCCCAGCTGGAAGCATACTTCATTGCCTAAAAAAAAGTTCCGCCACACATTGAGGTCCTCGACCAGGGCAAAGTCCTGGTAGACGGTCTCGATCCCAGCCGCACGCGAGCGTTGCGTGTTCCAACTCTGCGCCGCCTTCCCGTCGACCTCCACGCTTCCCCGGTTCGGTATTTGCAGTCCACTTATCACCTTGACGAGCGTCGACTTGCCTGCTCCATTGTCACCCACGAGCGCGACTACTTCACCGCGAATTAGTTCCAAGTTTACGTGACGCAAAGCCATAACGGCTCCGTAGGATACGCTCACATTGCGAAGCCGCAACAACGGCGCGACATCCATCGTCGAATACTCCCTCTCGCTACACGTCAATCTGAATGAGCGATCAGCCCTCTCATCGAGCGCCCGGCAAGCATGTCCGCAAAGCCCTGGTTAATCTGTTCCAATTCGTAGTGACGCGATACAAGCTTGTCGAGTTGAAAGCGTCCACTTCGGTAGAAATCGAGGATCATCGGAATATCGTACACGTAGTTGGCCGAGCCCATCAGACATCCTTGAATCCGCTTCTCGTTCACCGCAAGCTGGCTAGGAGCCAGCCGCATGGTGCGCTCATCGAAGTCGTCATTCAGGGCCACGACCACCATCGTTCCTCCCTTGCCTGTTAGATCGAACGCGCCACTCAGGATTTCCTCTGAAGTTGATCCCGTCGCGACGACGGTGACGTCTGCACCTCCAGCAGACGGATTAAGCGAGCGCACGACGTGCCGAGCATCTGTTATCGTTCTAACCTGGTGTGTCGCACCTAGGCGGGCGGCAGCGGTCCGTTTCAGTTCGACGGGATCAACGGCGATTATGTTCCTCGCACCGGTAAGAACAGCTGCCTGAACTGCGTTGATTCCCACTCCGCCCACCCCGATGACAGCGACTGTGTCGCCGACCTTGGCCCCTCCCGCGTGCACGACTGCTCCCCAACCGGTGACGACACCGCAACTCACAAGCGCAGCTACATCGAGCGGCACATCCGGGTCAATACGCACGCAGGACTCCTCTAGAACCACGGAGCGCCTAGCGAATGTTCCGAGCATACAGTGCGCTCCGATCGGCCTACCTTCTAAACGAAACCTGACAGTTCCGTCGCGTAAACTGCCCGTATCTGGATTGCTCAAGGTCGAGCAGAGAACGGGTCGCCCAACGGAGCACCACCGGCAACCGCCACACGAGGGTACGACAAACACCACCACATGATCACCAGTCGCGACGCGCGTAACGTCCCGCCCTACTGCCTCAACAACACCCGAGCCTTCGTGTCCCGCCACCAGGGGTGGCATTCCAGAGTAACTGCGTCTGAAATGGACATCGCTGTGACACAGTCCCGCATATTCGAATCTGACGAGTACTTCGCCCGCTTTCGGATCGTCCAACTCAACATCGAGGACGTCCCACGTATCATCATTACGCAGAACAGCACCCCTGCATTTCATCGTCGCCTCCAATCGGTGTGACTATGACGCCACCCCGCACACGCGTCAGGTATTCATCTCACCTCTGTCGCCACAAGATCTTCTTGTCACTGCCACAAATCCACAACTCGTGGCAGGGCCGGTTGCTTTTCTGTCCGCGTGAGGGAAAACGACGAGCATTGGCCCCTCACCTCAAGGCCGACGTACCATCCGCCTGCAATTTGCGAGATGTCGGTCACCCGACCTGTCGACTGTATTGCGTACTACGCACTACGTCCGTCGGTGGTGTCCTCCTCAGTGCCTTGCTCTACTCCGTATCACTTCACATTGCAAGAAGTTCGCGGCACCGATCGGATCGCCCCGCTCCCGTCGTCAGTCATTGCCCTAACGTCAAACGCCACAGCGTAGTGCGCCTAATGCACGTAGCTACGGGGTGAACGACAAGATGGGCGCGCCGAGCATGCCAATCGGGCGGCTACGCACATCTGGTGTGCCGCGCCCCGTTCGTTCGGATGGCTCGCTAGTTGGGCCGAGGCTCGTCTTCCATGGGTGTCGATTTCGGGCACGTCGAGCCAGCGATGTGGTATCGACTGCGACCAGTCGCCACAAGACGCTGTCGCTCGTCGGTCAGACGAGTTACCCGAGTTGTCTCATGGGCCCTCCGGCTCTGTGGCGTTATACGCACGAGGTATCTAATGTCAACGCGTCAAGTCTATAGCGGGAAAGGTGGAAAGTCAAGGGTTGTGGGGCTATTCGGTGGTGTGGTAGGCAAGGAGCTGAGGGTGCGACGGTGCGTGCAGTGCAACATGCGTCTCGCACGCTGGCGCTTTTGGGACAGCGACTGGGGGAAGATTGATGGGCATAGCGCTTCACCACGAAAGCGCTCGCAGGTTGGTCGAAGATCTGTTGCGGGCCTACGGCGCGACACCCGCGAACGCCGCGGTCGTCGCAGACCATCTTGTGGCATCCGATCTTGCTGGCGTGTCTTCCCATGGGCTGATCCGAGTTCCCCAGTACGTGGACGAGATCCTGGCCGGGGAGATCAACCCTGAGGCAACGCCTGCGATCGCGCGGCAGGCGCCGGCGCATCTGCGTCTCGACGGTCATCGCTGCTTCGGCCAGGTTGCCGGCCTGGCCGCCGTGAAAGAGGTTGGCAACATCGCTCGAGTAGAGGGCATAGCGCTGGCCACGCTGCGCGACATCGGTCACGCCGGGCGGATCGGCGCCTACGCTGAGCAGTGTGGCCATGACGGCCTGGTCAGCGCGGCGATCGTGACCAGGCGCTCGGCCGGCGTCATCAGCAGTCTGGAGCCGGTGCAGTTGCATAGTCCCCCCG
>JAKAVX010000116.1 GCA_021827465.1 Deltaproteobacteria bacterium
ACCCATTTCGGAATCGTGCTTGCCCCAACTGAGTGAATTGCCAAACATCACTTCAACGGGCGTCTTGGGATCGGGGAATGGCAGACCGCCCGTCCATGGCTTGTGATCCAGGGTGTAGACGTTACCATCGGGAAAGATCTTGAACTTCCCCTTATTGTGCAGCGACGCATTCAGGAACGGCGGAGGGGTGAGCCAGTCCACCCGCGTCGTCGTCGCCGCAAGATCGACCACACGCCCGTCGTGCTTGATCGACCAGTAGGCCGCCGGATCGAGAATATCCTTGACGATATCGACGTTGCTGGCGTTCAACTCCTGCCCGGCTTTGAGCTTGCCCCTGGTGTAGGCCTCGATAGACAAAAGCTCGGGCGGATATGCAGCTTCGCAACTGCCGGTGTTCGCCAACACATCGAACAGCGGCGCAAGAACTCCTGCGGCTACAATCCCTTTTGCCGTTTGTTCGAGGAAATGTCTTCTCGTCCATCCCTCGGTGTACTTCAACAAGTTCATAGCGACTCACCTCAATTTGGCGAAATCTCTCCCGAAAGATGCGAACTCGATCGACCGAACATCCGATCGTCCCGCATGCCCCGTGATCTACAGACGAACATGGTCGCTGAATCGATCAAACCCCAAAGACTCAGAATGTGGGGACGAAGGTGCCACGGATAAGATTCTCTTGATGTCACCGACCGGGAAAGCGCGCTTGTACCGCGCAGGAAAGCGCCCGCGTCAACTCTCTATTGAGCGAGGACGACGCGTATGCATGCCGTGCAATACGGATGGCTGCTCAATTAGCTGAGCATCGATACGCAGGACGTGAAATTAAGCCCGCGCGCGTCACACTACGTCCGAGCTACAAGAGTAGTCTCTTTTTAACAATCAGCCACGTAGCTGACACTTGCGTGAGAGAAATAGCAGTGAGACGCGAATCCGCCAAGAAACGCTCGCGTTTTATTTTAATGATCGCCTTTGATCCGCCATCTGGCGGCGTAGAAAATTCGAATCGCGGCTCAGCAGCGATTAGCCATGAGCGTTCGGTCTTATTGTGCTGCGCCTATCGAAGCGACGGCGAAATCGCCCGAATACAGGCGAAAGCCGGCGCAGCGCGCGGAATCCGCACACTGCGCCGGGAGATAAGATTTTCTGTAGATGCCTTTTAGCTCGCGCTAGTGTCGTGTCTCTTAAGTTAGCTTAGGGCTGGCGATCCATAACACCTTGAGAACATTGGGTTTTAGCATCGACGGCGCTACTGTTATTTCCGATACACGACACTAGCGGCCGAGGCGTCGCAACGAATCCATCGAGCAGTAGTCGTCAAAGTAGCGATTTTGATTCACACCGGTCTGATACCCGCCGAAGACCTCGCGAACGACCTGGAAGTGCGTCATCCGGCCCGACTGCAAATCCAGCGCATGAACGTACACCCACTCCCAGAACTCGTCGGGCAGGACGTTGGTCCATTGATAGCCCGGCTTCTTCTGGTAGTAGTCGAAACCGCCCTCCCACTGCTGCCACATCTTGCCCTGCCGATCGTAGGTGATCATGGTCAGCGGGTTGAGCGTGCGGGCGTCGTACCAGATCCTCTTCTTGCTGTACGGCGAGCGCGGATACTTGACCGGCGACATCTCGACTATGTAGCACTCCGGCACCAGCGAATAGACGCTTTTGAAATACTTCTTGCCGGTCTTGCCGCCGCACCACTCCAGTTCCCAGTTGTGACGGTCCAGCCGCGAGCAATGGCTTACGCTGGTGAGCAGAGGACCCTTGCCGACGATCTTGAAGTCGCCCCAGGTCAGAAGCGGGTCGCCCGCCATCCACGCCTCGCTGGCAAACCAGGTTTCACCGGGAAGCTGCGGTTCGAAGCGCTGATCGACCGGAAAGGTCCGTGTCCGCTTGAGTAGCGGCGTGTAGCCATAGAACTGCGGGAAGGTCCGCTGATCGTACGCCCAAATCTGAAGGAACGCCGTACCGCGCATGTCTTCCGGCGATGAAATGAAGCTCGGATAGTAGCGAAGCTCGTTTTCGTGGCCGGACAAGTACGGCTTGGGGTCGTTAACCAGGCGTCCGACCGTTTGATACTCGACGTAAAAGTCCTCGTAGGTGTACTCGACTTCTCCGTCGGCATTGGTGTCCCAATCCTTGACCGCGCCCATAAAGGAGTCGTGCTTACCCCAGCTGAGCGTGTTCGACATCACGCATTGCTGCGGAGTCTTGGGCTCGGGGAACGGGTTGCCGCCGACCCACGGCTTGTGATCCAACGTGTAGACGTTGCCGTCGGGAAAAATCTTGTGCTTGCCCCGGTTGTGCAGCGTAGCCTCGAGGAATTCCTTGGGAGTCAGGTGGTCGATCTGCGTGACCGTGGACCCGAGCGTTATTGCCCGCCCGTCGTGCTTGACCGACCAGTACGCCGCAGGGTCAAGAATGTCTTTGACGATATCGACATTGTCGGGATTGAGTTCCTGCCCAACCTTCAGTCTGCCCTTGGTGTAGGCTTCGATCGACAGCAGTTCGGGCGGGTAGGCCGCATCGCAAGTGCCCGTGTTACCGATCACTTCCCACAGCGGCGCGATCACGCCGGCGGCCATCACTCCTTTCGCCGTCTGCTCGAGGAAATGTCTCCTCGTCCATCCTTCCGGGTATTTCAACAAATGCATAACGTTCACCTCAAAGGTTTTTGCAGCACCTTCGCTCTCCGACCATCGGGGCCTTCCCCACAAAGGATCGACAACCTCTTGGAGAGCGCCGGCAACGGATGAACACCCGGCCGTAGCCGGGCGATAGTCGTAGCCGGCGATAACCGATATGTCGCGCAGCGTGCATCAATTCGATGCGCTATCAGGGTAATAAGGCTTTGAATCTCCCTCCCGCTAGCCGTAATAGCATGAGATGTGCCACTCGCGATGAGGATCATCAGGCCGATGTGCACAACGCTCAGCACGCCGCTTGATTGCGCCGATAGGATGCAGTTCTCTGGCGCTATTTTGCGACAGCGCCATGGCAACCAAACCTCCGGTCAGCCGTGATAATGGTTCCGCGAGCTGTGCCGCGATTCTGCTTTCGCGCGCTGCTGACCTGAAGCCCTGATCCTCGAAATCGTTTCTTTCGGCGTCAGATGCTCCCCTTGGAGGCGAGACATGTTCCGACCGCGCGGAACCCGGTGCGCGGCCGGAACCCCGTAAGCGCAAATTGCATCGACGCGGTTGAAATTCCGACACCGGTGCTGCAATCAGAGAAGGTCGGCGGCTCACCAAACACCGCCAGGGAGTCAAGTCATGGATTCCATCAGGGACCAGGCATGTATCGTGGGCGTAGGAGAAAGCGAGTTCACTCGCGGCACCACTAAAACGGATTTGCAGTTGACGCTGGAGGCGTCGACGAATGCGATCCGGGACGCGGGGCTCAGCCCGCACGACATCGACGGCATCGTCGGACCTCCGGTCGGCGCTCCGGCGGAACATTTCGCGGCAAACCTGGGAATCGAGGATCTGCGCTACGCCGCGACCATTCATATGGGCGGAGCAAGTTGCGTCGCGGGATTGCAGAGCGCCGCGATGGCTGTTGCGTGCGGCGTCGCGAAGAACGTTCTTCTCCCGATGGGTTGGCTCGGGTACTCGGCGATGCGCGTGAGCGCGATGGGCCGGCGCGAGGGCGGCGACGCGGGAGGCGGTGGTCCGCTTGGGCCGACGATAAGCGAATGGTACCTGCCCTACGGCGCCTCGGTCCCGGTGCAGTGGTACGCGTGGATCGCGACGCGGCACATGAAGCTCTACGGCATCCCGTTCGAAACCATGGCGGCGGTTTCGCTGGCGGCGCGCAAGCACGCCCAGTTGAACGAAAAGGCGCTGATGCGCGGCCGGCAACTCACCCTCGACGACTACATGAAGGCACGATGGATCTCCTATCCTTTCAGGCTGTTCGATTGCTGCCTCGAGACCGACGCCGCGAGCGCCGTTGTGGTTACGTCCGCCGAGCGCGCCCGCGATCTGAAGCGTCCGCCGGTTTACATTTCCGGAGTGGCCGAAGGCCATCCCTACCCCGCCGACGATATTCCCTCGCGTCCCGACCCGTTCACAATAGGACTCAGCTTCGCCGCCCCGAAGGCTTTCGCGATGGCCGGCGCAAAGCATGACGACATCGATTTTCTCGAGATATACGACTGCTTCAGCTACGTCGTGCTCCTTCAGATCGAGGCGATGGGCTTTTGTGGTCGAGGCGGGGTCAAGGATTTCGTAAAGGGCGGACGTCTCGAACTCGGGGGCGACCTGCCACTCAACACCCACGGCGGACTTCATTCCGAGGCGCACGTATGGGGAATGAACCACGTAGTCGAAGCGACCCGGCAGTTGCGCCATGAATGCGGCCAGCGCCAAGTCAAGGACGCGGAAGTCGGTCTGGTGACCGGATGGGGAGACTTCGGCGACGGCAGTATGGCCATCCTGAGGAGGTAGGTCATGGCAGAAGCAAAGACGAACCAATACCAGCGTCCGCTTCCACGGCGCCAAGGCCCGGCGGGCGAGTTTTACGAGTTCTGCCACAAGCACGAATTGCGCTTCCAGCGATGCGGCGATTGCGGAACGTGGCGGCATATCCCGCGCGACATGTGCGCAAAATGCGGCTCCTTCCACTGGAGATGGGAGAAATCCTCGGGACGGGGAAAAGTCTTCTCGTGGACGACCGTGATGCAACCGATGCTGCCGCAGTTCGCCGAAGTTCCGTACAGCCCCGTGATTATCGAAATGGAAGAAGGCGTCAGGATGCTCAGTTGGCTCCGCGACCTGAAGCCCGAAGAGCTGAAGCTCGACCTGCCGGTCGAAGTCGCATTCGAAGACGTAACTCCCGAGGTGACGCTTCCGATGTTCAGGCGCCGAAGCTGAGCATGCGCGCTTCAAAAGCGCCGGCGTCGCGGCGAATCCCTCCTCTAGGGGAGCCGGTTTGCGACGTCAATCGTGGACACCGCGCGGCCGACGGACGGCTCTTTTGCCCGGCGAATAGCCGATTGGTATCGGCTCGCTTAGACGCACAATATGTATCCGTAAGACTCAGTCGGCTCGACGCATTTGCGATTTGTCTGCCCGGAAAGAATCGGAAGCCCTCGGCAACCTCACGCATTGTCGTTTCGGCTGATCAAGGCACCGCAATTGCTTGCCATCCCTGCCAGGGGCGTGTTTTTTTTCGGGCCGCAAATTCAACCTGATGGGGACAAAACGATGAGCGCGGAGCGCGAAGACCGTAAACCTATTTCCGAATTGGAGCAGGTGGACGAGGCGTGGAATTTCCCTCTGTTCGAGGCGATCACGAACCGGCGGTCGCGCCGGTTCGGCGTCGGGATGGAGATCACCGAGGGGCCTAACAAGTTCAAATCGCCCAACCCACCGGAGCCACTGGACGAACTCGAAGAGGCTCTGCTTATTGCCGCGGGCACCGGAATCACGGGCCTTAACCTGGGCGATTTGCCGTGGGCGGCGCGCCCCGAAAATATCGATCAGCTCCAGACTTGGTGCGGCGAGGGCAACACTCTCGTCGAGTATTGCGGGCGGAGCTGGCCAAGCGCATGCGGCGCGCACGGAACCGAACTCTTCTACACCAATGACGAGGGTGTCTACCTGCTCAAGCTGCGCGAGGCCCAGCCGAGCAAACTTCGCGAGTACGAGGGAAAGAGCGATCGCGACAAGTTGGTCCAGTTCGTGCGCGACCATCGGGTCAAGCTGTTCGACGGACGCCTGGATATTCCCCGCAACACCGGAGCTATCGCCTCCTTCAATCTCTGGAACATGAACATGCCCGGCACCACGCTGTTCATGCCGGTTTCGGACATCACCGAGGAATATATCAACGTCATAATGCTCGACGCGGACTTCGGCCAGTACATCATTGACGATCGGCACGGCAACCGTCCGACCTGCAACGAGAAGTGGATCAAGGAAGGATGGGTCGACACGCCGATTCCTCTGACGATGCTCGAAACCAGCATGATGGCGGCGATCGCCGGGTCCGAGGGCGCGTTCATCGGGCAGAATATGACTCTCGCGCTTCAGGCGATGGGGCTCGGCGGATGGCTGTTCGGCGGCGCGACCCCGTTCGTGATCATGGGCGGAACCCCGGCGGCGCGCGGACTCGGCTTCCATTTCGAGTCGAATCCCAAGGATTCCAACGCGTTCCCGGAGCCGGTCGGACTGGATGGCGGATTCGAGAGCTATCGGCCCCCTTACTATAAAGATATGGACGCGGCGGTTGACGCGATCGTCGCGCGCAAGTTCGGACCCAACGGGGTGTTCAATCCGTTCTCCGAAAAGCCGGCGCCATACAAGAACCGCGCGGACTTCCTGCGCGGCATTCCGCGCACCCCGGAGAAGTCGATCCAGATCGCAAAGGAAACCTGCCGCTACATATGGGAGACCTACGGCACCTTCCCCGCCGTAGTGCCTCCGATGGTGCTGCTGTATTACATCCAAGCCCAGCACTGCGAACTCGAATTTTACGACAAGTTTTATCCATCCGGCTCATATCTGAAGACACACAAGCATCATATGGAGAAGTGGCATAAGAAAGCTTCGGCGGGACGAAAGGCCGCCTGAGCGAAGGTTGGCTACCGCGATGCCCGGCAGCGGCGTCCTTGCCCGTCGGGCATCGCTTTTCCGCCAACCGCTACATGCGTGATCGTGGTGAACGAAAGCATCATTCAGCAGGTCTTCGGCGGCGCGGCGAAGGAAACCCGCACCGCTCTCTCGGAAATCGAATCCAAGCAAGTCCTCGAGGCATTGGGAATAAGCACCGCGATGCCGCATGCGGCGCACTCCGCTGACGAAGCGGCCACGCTCGCTTCGCGATGCGGCTTCCCGGTGGTGCTCAAGGTGCTCTCGCCCGATGTCACGCACAAGAGCGACGTCGGCGGCGTAGCGCTCGGGCTCCGCACCGAGACTGAAGTGCGCGAGGCCTTCAATCGGATCCGCGAGAATCTTATCGCCCGCGCTCCCAAGGCGCGTTTCGAAGGGGTCGCGGTGCAGGCGATGGCGCGGCCGGGCCTTGAGATGCTCGCCGGAATCACGCGCGACCCGCAGTTCGGCGCGATGGTGATGGTTGGAATCGGCGGAATCCTGGTCGAGGTGCTCAAGGACACCGCGGTCCGGGTCGCGCCGCTCAGCGAAGCGCAAGCGCGCGATATGCTTGGCGAGTTGCGCGGCGCGGCTCTGCTAAAGGGCACGCGCGGGATGCCGCCCGCGGACGAGGCTGCACTCGCCGCGCTGCTGGCGAAGGTCTCGGAACTCGCCGCGCGTCATCCGGAAATAAAAGAGATGGATCTGAACCCGGTGGTCGTCTATTCCGACGGCCTTTGCGCGCTCGACGCGCGTATCCTGCTCGAACCAGTCGAGGACAGCCGACGGGTCGATCCG
>JAKAVX010000117.1 GCA_021827465.1 Deltaproteobacteria bacterium
GCTGACTCCCGGCGCCTGGATGAGGACGCGGCTAAGGGGCGTATTACTCCCCTGCGGAAGCCGTTCTATTGCGTGCGAGCTGAAGCGATAAACGCTGCTGCCGGTCTCGGACGAGAGCGCGTTGCGCGCGGGCAGGCGCTTGCTTACGACAGAAAGAGTGAGCGGCCGCTTCGACGCCATCGAGATGATAAGCGGTGGCGGACTGGCCGATCGCGTATCGACGATTTGCGTCGAGGTTTGGAAACCGGGCTTTGCCGCTACGATCGCGTAGAGCCCCGGCGCGACGCCACGGAAAACAAACGCGCCGTTTTTGTCGGTGCGGGTTGCAGCCGCGCTTCGGCCGCGTGAGGTTTGAAGATGAGCTGCAACATCGGAGAGCGGGCGCCCGAGCGCGTCCTTGACTGTACCTGTTATCTCCCGGCGCGCGCCCGCAGGGTCGATTCCGGCAGCGAAAACCTGGTACGGCGATACAAGCGCGATCGCGAGCAAAGCAAATAACATCCAGCCCCGCATCCAAACTCTCCCGCCGCGATCTGTACAGGCGATGAATGGTGCCTGGACGATTTCCCCAACAGGTGTGGGTTCGGCGTACAGCCTCACCGTCGTGAGAGTAGCATGCGCTCGGGCGGTCACGTTAGAGGCTTGGCGCTCCGCGCGAAACCGGGATGACGGCCGGTCAGCCGATGCACGCGATATAGCAAGAATACGGCGTAACGATGCGCCCCGCCGGCCATGAATTCACTTCGACGCGGCCGTTCGCGTTATAATAAACTGGATGTGCGGTTCGTGCTCGCGCTTCATGATAATCTGCGCAACCATGCCAAGCGGGCTCCTGCCGCATCCGGTATGGTGCATGGGGCCACGCCGGGCCATGATACTTCTCCACGGGTGATTCAGCTTGCGACGCGCTGCTCTGCTTCGTAACGGCGAACCGGCCGGAAAGGATCCCGCCTCCGAAGAGGGACAGCCAGATGGGACGGACGAGCGGAGTCCGGTTCCGCCCGGCGGGTTCGGCGCGGTCTTGCGCCTTGCGCCATGGTTGATGCCGGCGGCCGGATGTATCGCCGCAGCGCTGATCGGTCTCGGGATTCTGGCCGGCCGCGTTACGTCTGAATTTCCGCCGAACAAGGGCGCGATCACGGTAACACTTCTCCCGCCGCATCCTCCCAAGCCGGCGCCGGCGCCGAAGCACATCGCGCCGAAGGTCGCACCCGTGATTCGTCCCGCGCGCCCGAAGCCGCCGCGACGCGTCCGCCGCGCTCCGGCCGAAAAGCCGCCTCCGCTCGCAGCGGTGCCAAAGGTTCCTTCGCCCGCGACGGGCAAGCCGTCGGGCCGCGCGGTGTCGGTGACGCCGCCGCCTTCAGGCTCGTCCAGCGGCACGACGAGCGGCGCAGGCAGCGCGCTTTTCGGCAGCGCAAGCTCGTCCTCCGGCGCGCGGGCGATTTACGCTCCGATGCCGAAAATTCCCGAAGACATGCGCGAAAATCCGCTAAAGACGGTCGCGATTGCGCGCTTCGAAGTGGCGGCCAACGGAGACGCGACTGTGAAACTGATCAACCCGACGCCGTATCCGCGCCTGAACGAGATCCTGATACTGACGTTGAAAAGTTGGCGCTTTTTTCCCGCTGTGGTTCATGGAAAGCCGGTTGCGTCCACTTTCGACATCCGCATCCCGCTCGTGGTTGACTAGATTTTTCTCGCGCTCGCGCGGAAGTTCTGGGTTCTGCCCGGCGGTTGACGGGGGCCGCGCTCCCAAGGATGGTGGCGAGGTTTGTCGTGCGCGGTTCTTCGCAGTACCATGCCTGCGCTCGAACCAGGGAGGTGCTTCTTGGACAAGGCTGATTTCTACCGCGAAGCCCGAAAGGATTTGTCCGGCCCGATTCACGGGGTGCGCGTTCTGGACGTGACGACAAGCTGGGCAGGTCCGATGTGCGCGTGCGTGCTGGCTGACCTTGGCGCGAACGTAATCAAGATCGAAGCGCCGACCGGCGAAGTTGCGCGCCGGATGCATCCGTTCCTTCCCGGCAACGAACCGGGAGTGAGCTTTGTTCACGCCACCGTCAACCGCAACAAGCGCAACCTGACGCTCGAGCTTCGCAGCCCCGAGGGCCGCGAGATTTTCATGAAGCTTGCCGCGCGCTCCGACATAATCGTGCAGAACTTCCGTCCCGGCACGATGGAGAAGTGGGGACTCGGCTACGAGGCGGTGCGCAAGGTAAAGCCGGACATCGTTTACGTTTCGATCAGCGGATGGGGACAGTGGGGGCCGGAGCACGATCGCCCCGGGTACGATCCGATGGCACAGGCTGCGAGCGGCTTTATCTCGCTCAACGGCATGCCTGAGGGGGAACCGGTCAAGGCGCCGACCTTCCTTGGCGACGATCTTGCGGGATTGCACGGCGCAATCGGCGCTCTCGGCGCGCTCGCGCATCGCGACCGGACAGGTGAAGGCCAGCATGTCGATGTCGCCCTGCTCGACGCAATGCTTTTTCAGTCCAACGGCTATCTGACGCTCGGCGCGATGGGAATTCCGATCCGCCGATGGGGCAACGAATTTCCGTTCGCGGTGCCGACGAACATATATCAATGCCGCGACGGGCGCGTGATCGCGGGTACGCTGCTCGACTCGCATTGGAAGGTGTTTGCCCGGATGGCGGGTCGCGCGGATCTGGCCGATGATCCGCGGTTTGCCACTATCCAGGGACGCGACCAGAACCGCGACGAATGCAACGCGGTGCTGGCGCGATGGTTTTCGGAGCGGACGGTCGCCGAGGCGGTCGGGGAATGCACGCGCGCGGGTATCGCGTGCGCGCACGTGCGTTCGTACCAGGACGCGGCGCGCGATCCCCACGTGCTCGAGCGCGACATGCTCCAGCAAACCACGCTCGATAACGGAAGTTCCGCGCCAATAACCGGACCGGTCGCGAAATTCTCCCGCACCCCGACCAGGATTCGCTCGGCAGCGCCCGGACTCGGCGAGCACAGCGACGAGATACTAAGTGAAATAGGCATCGACGCCGACGCCCGTCAGCGCCTGCGCGAAAAGAAGATTGTCTAGGCGCTGGAAACGCCGCCGAAAGCCGACCGGGGCCCCACGCCAGGCGACGCTCAAATATGCTTCCCCGTGAGAATTCCCGCCAAGCCGCCGTACGTTACCGGCCTGCGCAGTCGCGCGGGCAATCGTAGCATCGTGGCCATCGCGAACAGGTCTGGATCGTCCCGCGTACCGGATCGATCCGGACTACCGCGGCGGCGTGGGTCTCGGGGCAGATAACCTCGGTGCGAACGCCGATCACTCCGTGCCACGCCTCACGAAAATCCTCCGCGATCCGCGGATGGCGTCCGAGCAGCACGGCGTAGATCGTCGCCGTCGCCGCAAAATCGCCGATCAACGCGTTCCACCAGGGAAGCGCAACGCTTTCCGCAGGGCCGAGAATCGTTACGGCCGCGACCAGGAATATGCTGAGTGCGACGACGAAGATCCCGACCGGCGGGAACAACGCCGTGTCCCATTCGCCTTCGGTCAGCAGCAGTCCGCCGACCGCACCGATCGCCGCAAAGGCCGCAAAATGAAGCGGCAAGTACGCCGAGAGGAAGACGCCGTGGAAAGCGGCAAGATTTCCCATCGCCGCGGCAACCAGCGCCGTCCAGGCCATGATTGCCGCCGCACCGAAAAGCCCGGCGACAGCACCGTCGAGCATCACTCGTTTCGTGGAATTGTTCATGGCACGCCTCCTTCGTGAATCCGAGCGTGCGTTCCGGGTTCCCGAAACACGATAAGTGCAAGTCATGTACCGCATCGAAAAAAATGATGCTTGCGAGGCTCACGATGGTGCGATAGGAGCCATCCTGCTTCCTACGGAAACATGACCCGCACGAGCGCCTACGTCAGCGAGGCCCTATTTTCCGCGTTGATAGGTGCCCACCAATTGGGCCTCGGCCACGATATGGCCGTGCATCGCCTTTTCAAGCTCGGCCTTGGTCGGACGCTTCACCCCCGTCAATACCGTGTCCAATGCATAGAGCTTGAAAAAATAGCGATGCCGCCCGATCGGCGGACACGGGCCGCCGTAACCCGTGCGGCCCCAGTCGTTCAGCCCCTCGACGGTGCCGTGCGGAAGCTGAGTCGGCTTCACCCCCTCGGCCAGGCCGTCGCCGTCAGGCGGAAGGTTGCACAGCACCCAATGAACCCAGACCATCTTCGGCGCGGCAGGGTCGGGCGCGTCGGGATCGTCAACCACAAGCGCGAGGCTTTTCGCACCGGCGGGAACGCCACTCCATTCCAGCGGCGGAGAAACGTCGTGGCCGTCGCACGTGCAACGCGCCGGTATCGCACCGTTATGCCTGAAGGCCGGGGACGTAATTTCAAGCGCCATCACCAAAGTCCTCCCGTGGGGCGTCGATGCAATCGACGCGCCGTCACATCCCGATCAGGTCCGCTTTGACAATCACGTTGCGCAAGATCCGGACCGAGGCCGCGTCAACCATCACGCCCTCGATCGCGACCGCGCCCAGTCCCTGTTCCTCCGCTTCGGCGTAAGCCTTCGCGAGGTTGCGCGCGCGATCGACTTCTTTTTGAGTGGGCGAATAGACTTCGTTGGCGATCGCTATCTGGCTTGGATGGATCGCCCATTTGCCGACGAAACCGAGCACGCTCGCGCGCGTGGCTTCCACCCGGTATCCTTCGGAATTCCTGAAATCGGCGTAGGGACCGTCAACCGCCTCGATTCCGGCGGCGCGCGCGGCGACCACGATCTTGTTGCGCGCGTAATGCCACATGTCGCCGGGATAGCCGCCCACAAGCGCTCCGATCGCGCTCATTCTGATTCCCTGCGACGCGGAGAAATCGCCGGGACCGAAAATCAGCGCTTCGAGACGCGAGCTTGCGCGCGCGATCTCCTCGACATTGATGAGCGCCTCAACTTCCTCGATAAGGCATTCGAGCGCGATCCTGCGCGTCAGCTTGAGCTTGGTCTCGATCTGGGTGAGCAGCGTATCGACCCACCATACGTCGCGCGCCGCCTTGACCTTCGGGATGATGATCAGGTCGAGATGCTCGCCCGCCTTCTCGACGATTTCGATTATGTCCTCGTAGGCGTATTCGGTTTCGATGTTGTTGATTCGGACCGCGCGGGTTTTCTTGCCCCAGTTAAGCGTGCGCAGTCCTTCGATAACCTTCCCGCGCGCGTTGCGTTTCTCCTTGGGCGCGACCGAGTCTTCAAGGTCGAGGAACACGAGGTCGGCCTCGCTTGCCGCGGCCTTCTCGATCATTTTCTCGCTGCTGGCGGGCGTGGACAGTTCAGAGCGTCGAAGCCGCATCATTACTCACTCTCCTTGTCGTTGGCCGGATTCGGGCTCCCCGGCGAAAAGGCCGCGGCGGAATCGTGATGAATCACGCCCGCGCCCGCGAGGGATTCGATTTCCTCTGGCCGGTACCCAAGTTGCGACAGCACCGCATCCGTGTCTTCGCCGAGAAGCGGCGCGCGGCTGCGCACACCCGTCGGCGTGGAGGACATCCTGATCGGCGAAGCGGCGATCGCAACCTTGCGATCGATGCCGGGATGGTCGATCGGCACGATCATGCCGCGCGTAGCGGGATGCGGGTCCTCGAATATCTCCTTCGCCGTGTTGACCGGGCCGCACGGCACCTTGCCGCCGAGCGCCTCGACAATTTGCCGCTTGGTGCGCGCCGTGGTCCATTCGCGCAGGATCCCGCGCACTTCCTCGGCGCGCCGCACGCGCTGAGGATTCGTGACGTAGCGCGGGTCGTCGCCCAGTTCGGGCCTGCCGATCGCCTCGCACAGGATCTTCCAGTGGTTGTCGCCCGGCGCGGCGATCGAGACCCATCCGTCGGCGGCCTCGAAGACGTCGAACGGGCAAAGGAACGACACCCCGTTGCCCTCGGGCTTGGGCACGTCGTCGAAGTACGAGTACTGGTAAACAATTCTCTCGCACATCGCGAGCACGCCGTCGTACATCGCAACGTCCACGAACTGGCCTTCGCCGGTGCGCTCGGCGTGCCTGACGGCCGCGAGCACTCCGAGCGCAAGGAACATCGCGGGCACTATATCGCCGACGCCCGCGCCGACCTTGGTCGGGCGGTCCGGCTGAAGACCCGTGATTCCCATCAGCCCGCCCATCGCCTGCGCGACGACGTCAAATGCGGGCCAATCGGCGTAGGGGCTTTCGCCGGTTCGCGGATCGCCGAAGCCGCGCACCGTCGCATAGACCAGTTTCGGATTTACCTCGCGAAGCGTCTCGTAGGAGAGCCCGAGCCGATCCATTACGCCCGCGCGGAAATTCTCGACCAGTACGTCTGCGCCGCGCACGAGGCGTTTTACGATCTCGCGTCCTTTGTCCGCCTTGAGATCCACCGCGATACTACGCTTGTTGCGGTTGACGCTCTGAAAGTACGCGCCGTAAACGCGCAGCCGATCGTCGGCGGGATACGGTCCCACCTTGCGCGTCATGTCGCCGCCGGGTGATTCGACCTTGAGCACGTCGGCGCCCAGGTCGGCGAGGATCATCGTGCAATACGGTCCCGCGAGCGCCTGGGTCAGGTCGATCACCTTGAGCCCTGCCAGCGCGCCGCCGTTTTGCGAGGCCTTCACGCGTTCTCCTTCGCGCCGCGCCGCTTGACCATCACGCGCCGCTCGGCCTCGAAGACCAGTTCGTCGCGCTGGTTGAGTCCCCAATGGCGAAACACGACTTCGCCCGCGTCGGGCCGATCCGAGTCGCGCTTTTCAAGCACTTCGCTGAACGCGTACAGCGTATCACCGTGCAACACCGGTGTTTTGAAGCGCACCTTGTTGAGCCCCAGTTCCATCAGCGCGTTCTCGCCTGTGTCCTGCATCGCAAGCCCGATTATCAGCGACGCGGTCACGCCGCCGAAGGTAATCCGATGCTTGAACGGCGAGCGCTCCATCAGATGCTCGTTGAAATGACCCTGCGCGGTGTTCATCACCAGGTTGGTGATGAGCACGTTGTCGATTTCGCCGACGGTCTTGCCGCGCGCGTGCTCGTACACGTCGCCGATCTTGAAATCCTCGAAGTAGTTGGAAGTTCCGGTGAGCGTTTCGGGCCTCGGCTTCATCGTTTCCCTCCCTTGCCGGGGCGGCCGAGCAGATGGTCGGAGATGATGCGGAGCTGGATTTCCGATGTTCCTTCGAAAATCTTGGTGAGCCGCGCATCGCGCCAGTAGCGCTCGAGCGGAAAGTCTTTCGTGTAGCCGTAGCCGCCGTGAATCTGCAGCGCCTGGCTGGTTACGCGCTCGGCCATCTCGGTTGCGAACCACTTCACCATCGCCGCTTCCTTGTCGCATCGGCGCCGGCCGTCAGCTTCGGTCGCGACG
>JAKAVX010000118.1 GCA_021827465.1 Deltaproteobacteria bacterium
TGGATAGCGCGCGGAAGACCGCGCGACATCCTTCGACTCCGCTCGCAGACTCGCTTCACTCAGGATGACGATCGATGAAGCGCGATGCTGAAAAACTCGTCTTCGTAACCCGTCCGATAGCCGAGCAGGCGCTGGCAGAGCTGGCCGGGTTTGCGCGCGTTGACCTATGGGACGACGAGATGCCGCCGCCGCGCGAGGTCATTCTGAAGCGCGTCGCCGGCGCCGACGCGATTCTTAGCCTGCTCACCGATCGGATCGACGCGCCGGTTATCGCCGCCGCGCCGCACCTTCGCGTGATAAGCAATCTTGCGGTCGGCGTTGACAATATCGATCTCGACGCCGCAACGGCCGCGGGGGTCGCAGTCGGGCATACGCCCGGCGTTCTCACCGAGACCACGGCAGATCTCGCCTTCGCGCTCCTGATGGCCGCCGCCCGGCGAATCGTCGAGGCTGACGCGTACACGCGACAGGGCCGATGGCGCACGTGGGGGCCGCGCGTGATGCTCGGGCGCGACGTGTTCGACGCGACGCTCGGGATCATCGGATGGGGCGCGATCGGGCGTGCGATGGCGCGGCGGGCGGCGGGCTTCAGGATGAATGTGCTATACGCGACACGGCGCGAAAAGCCGCGCGGCAAGCGGCGCGGCGGCGCTCCCGAGGAGGAAATCGCGGGCGCGAAACGGGTAACCCTGGAGGAGCTGCTTCGCGAGTCGGATTTCGTCTCGCTCCACGTACCGCTGACGGCGGAAACCCGTGCGATGCTCGGAGCGAGCGAGTTCCGCGTGATGAAACCCGGCGCGATACTGATCAACACTGCGCGCGGCGAAGTGATCGATCAGCGCGCGCTTTACGAAGCGCTCGCCGCCGGCCATCTGGGCGGAGCCGCGCTCGACGTCACTTCTCCCGAGCCGATCGCACCCGACGATCCGCTTCTGACACTACCGAACGTGATCGTGACGCCGCATATCGGGAGCGCGAGCCATGCGACGCGGCTTCGGATGGCGCAAATCGCGGTCCGGAACATCCGCGACGCGCTCGGCGGCCGGCTCCCGGCGTATTGCGCCAACCCCGCCGTCAGGCTCCGCGCGCCGTCAAGCTGAGAGTCGGGGCGATCGGCCGACGCACGAATCCCCACACCCAGTCGTGCGCCGCGCCTGCGTACCATCCGCCGCACGATCGTCGCCGATCGCAGACGCGCGACGTCTATCCATGATGCAGATTGTGCGCCTTGATGGGCTACGCAAGGAAACTAGGAGAAGTCAGAAGCTTTATTATGCCATACAATGCAGAATGTTGCATCACACTGGCAACGGAGCCACACGGCGTATGCGCGCGCGCCA
Source organism: Deltaproteobacteria bacterium (assembly GCA_021827465.1). The sequence goes on from JAKAVX010000118.1 coordinate 1,341, forward strand.
CAAGAGCCCCGCTCGTCATCCTGAACGAAACCGCTTGCCGCTCGCGGGGCGCGCCGCTATCGATCGATTTCACGCAAGCGCAGACGGGGGACCGGAGGACACCGCGGCGACAGACGACGGAAGCCCAACTCGGTTCACGAATGTCGATCAAACCAGCGATGCCCGTTATTTCATCGAATTCCTCGACGCGCGAAAGGGGATCAAAGGCGAGCGCGAAGTCAAAGAACTCATTATCGAGATGCTCGCGCTGAAGGCGGGCTTCTCGGCGCTCGACATTGGCTGCGGCACCGGCGACGACGCGCGTGAAATCGCCGCAATTGTTGGTCCCGGTGGACGCGTTGTTGGAATAGATCTCAGCGAGGCGCTGGTTGCGGAATCGGAAAAGCGCGCGGGCGGTTCGGGTCTTGCGGTCGAATTTCGCACCGGCGACGTTCGCAAGCTCGACTTTCCCGACGAGTCCTTCGACTGCGTGCGCACGGACAGGATTCTGATGTTCGTGCCGGAGATTGAAAAGGCCGTCTCGGAAATCGCAAGGGTGCTGCGTCCGGGCGGCCGGGTAGTTGCGTCCGAACTCGACCACGAAATGCATTTTCAGGACAGTCACTTTCCGGAGATCACGCGAAAGGTCTTCTCGGCTTTCGGCGCGCGGATGCCCCAGCGCTGCCTCGGGCGGCAATTGCATCGGATATTTGCCGAGCAGGGATTGCGAAACGTGAAGTCGGAGCCGCGGGTCATTCGGCCTCCGTACCAGACCTTTCGGCGGGTGCTCGACGGGTTTCTCGCTTCGGCGGTCGCGCGCGGCGAGCTGACAGAGGCTGAAGTCGCTTCGTGGATCGACGATATCGCGGCGCTCGACCGGGCCAGCCTGTTCAACAACGGCGTGGTCGTCTTCACCGCGAGCGGCGAAAAGCCCTGACGATCCGATCTGGCCCTTCAATTCTTTCGCGGTGGGTACACGGTGCGCCGCATGATAAGTGGGAAATCATGCTCAACGTATTCTGCGCGCCGGCACGCTACCTCCAGGGTAAGAACGCGACTCGGGAACTCGGGCCGCAGATGAAGCGGCTCGGTCTCGGCTCGCCTGCATTGATAATCGCGGGAGCATCCGCGATCCGGTTTCTCGCTCCCGCATGGGAGGAGACGTTTCGCCAGGCCGGCACGCCGTTCAGCGTTCGCAAGTTTGGCGGCGAATGCTCCGAGGAGGAGATCGACGCGGGCGTCGCCGAAGCGCGTGCCAGGGGAGCGCGCGCGATAGTCGGCGCGGGGGGAGGCAAGTGCCTCGATACCGCGCGCGCAGTCGCGGCAGCGCTCGAATTGCCGGTCGTCAACTGTCCGACGCTCGCCTCCAGCGACGCGCCGTGCAGCGCGCTGTCGGTCGTATACACCGAGGCGGGAGTTTTCAGGAAATTGCTCTTCTATCGGCGCAATCCCGATCTGGTGCTGGTCGATACCTCGGTTATCGCCGCGGCTCCTGCGCGCTACCTCGTAAGCGGACTGGGCGACGCGCTCGCAACCTGGTTCGAGGCGCGCACCGTCATCGAGGCGCATCAACCCAACCAGTTGGGCGGCGCAACTACCCTGAGCGGCGGCGTTCTCGCCCGCCTCTGCTACGAAACGCTAATCGCGGACAGCGCCGACGCGCTTGCGGCCGTCGAGCGCAAGGTCGTGACGCCGGCGCTCGAACGTATCGTGGAAGCGAACACGCTGCTCTCGGGCCTCGGCTTCGAATCCGGTGGACTTGCGATCGCCCATTCGGTGCACAACGGGCTCACGACCGCTCCGCCGACCCATCGCTTCCTCCACGGCGAGAAGGTCTCGTTCGGCCTGATGGTGCAGTTGGTCGTGGAGGGACGCCCCCAAACCGAGACTCAGGATGTGCTCCGGTTTTGTAACCGCGTGGGACTGCCCACCACGCTCGCACAGGTGGGACTGGGCGACGCCGACGCGGCAACGATCCGGAAGATCGCCGAGCGCACCGTGGTCGAGGGCGAGACGGCGCACCACGAGCCTTTCCCGGTAACCGCAGATCTGATTGCCGACGGTATCGCCGCGGCGGACGAGGTCGCGTGCCGTTGGCGCTCGGCCACTCGCGACAGCGCCACCACGAGTTGATAGCCGACCGCGGCGGTGTCGGGCGGCGAAGAATTTTATCGCGCCCCAAAAGAGGAGACCGTCGGTCCGACTATCGGGCCGACGGTCTCCTTCCCCCATGACCTCACCGTTCGAGGAGGAACACGGAACGGACACTGGAACCTTTACCTAATCGTCACTGGATGAGCACCGCAGAATACTCGCTGATCGGATTCTGTCCGGCCGTCTGAGGTAAGCTGCATCCCGGAACCTGGTTGACGAAATAGCCGCTGATCGTCGCGGTTTGGCCGTTGACATCGCTTACCCACATCTCCTGGAAACCCACGATCTGCACGGCGCTCTTCCCGTTTAGACTGCTGAAATTTACCAGGGGCACCAAAACCAACTGCGGACTGGCCGCGTCGATCGAATTGTCTTCCGGCGGCGCGGATATGAAACTCGTCTGCCCGCCATTCTGCAGCCTCTGCTGAAAGCCCTGGAAGGTCGGTCCCACGACCTGCCCGGTCTCGGTGCTGATCGTCGTTCCGGGCGTAAGCGCCGGACCTGAGTACCCGTAGGCAATGTTGGTCTCGTACTGGTTTCCGCCCGAACCGCCCAGGGCGAGCGGTTCCCAGTTGCCCGGCCCCTGCATCGAGGCCAGCCCGGTCGGTGCGGGCTTCAACTGGACCATCGAGCCGCCGTTCTCGACCGTGTTGTAGCCCATCCCACACTGCGAGACCGAGCTGACCGGAGCGCTCGCATCGCAGGGAATCCCGATCGGCAGGAACCCGCACGCCGCCTCCGCGGACTGTATTCCCGCGGTTGCCGAGACCGTCACCGGCGCGGACGTAAGTCCCAGGACCCGGCCGAACGCGTACGGCACCTGGCGCCGAAGCGTCATCGTGATCGACATGTCATCCGCCGCGACGTTGGTCGACAGGATCTCGCCCTGCTGCACGCCATTCATCTCGGCGTACTGATTCGCGACCTCAGCGGCGAGCGCTGGATCGTGAGGCAGTCCCCGGTTCGCACCCGCCAGGACCGCCGCGTCCGCAGCCTTCTGGAGTTCCTCCCAGTTGAGGTACATCATGCCGACGTCGGTGCACAGCGCCAACGCGCCGAGCATCGCCGGCAGCGCCAGCGCGAACACAATCGCCATCTGGCCCTTTGAACTTCGCCTCCGTGTTTTCGTCACTTACCGAACCCCCTGTTTACGGCGCCTTCGCTGTCGATTTCGGCTTGGCGCCGGGCTTCGATCTTCAGTGAATCTCAAGAACGCTACATCCTCTTCGCCGAGGCTCGCCGGCGCGCATCGCTCCCCCGATTCACCCGCAGCGAGCCGAAATCCGCTCTAAACTTTTTGTAGGGAATTATGTCTTTATGTTTACTTATGAAGACTCTTGCTGCTTTCGATTGGGATACGGGAAAACAACTGGAACAAAGAGACATAATCACAACCTACTCCTATGTAATACAGGACAATTGTCAGCGTCAAGTGCTGTAACGTGTTCTATTATGCAACCGTAGGCAATTTACTACCCAGACTGACGCAGAGTCGACGTGGGCGAAGCAGTGGACGATGCGTCTTTGTGCTTAATAGACGCTATTAGAGGCACACAGACGCAAAGGCGCGAGGCTGCGCCTCCCGCCGCGTCGGCCGGTTACGCCCGGTTTCGGCGCGTGAACGGCGGCTCAACCGGAAATTTCCGGGATTCCTACTGACAGTGAAGAATCGCGCTCAGTCGAGCGCGATACCTGGGGCCGGAAAGCGCGCGCACATCTCGCGCACTTCCCCGCCGACGCGGCTTAGCGTCGCCTCGTCGTCGACGTGCGTGATTACCTCGTCGATCCATCGGCCGACCTGCTTCATCTCGGCTTCCTTCATCCCGCGCGAGGTGACAGCCGGCGTTCCAAGCCGGATTCCACTCGGGCTGAAGGGCTTTCGCGGATCGTAGGGCACGGTGTTGTAGTTGCAGACGATACCGGCGGCGTCGAGCGCGCGGGCGGCCTTCTTACCGATCACCTTGCGGTTGGTCAGATCGATCAGGATCAGGTGATTGTCGGTCCCGCCAGATACCAGGTTGAGGCCCCGCGCGAGCAGTTCTTCGGCAAGCGCGCGTGCGTTACGCACGATTTGATGCGCGTAGTCCTTGAACTCGGGCGACGCAGCTTCCTTCAGAGCCACGCCGATAGCAGCGGTCGTGTGATTGTGCGGCCCGCCCTGGAGCCCGGGAAAGACCGCGCGGTCGATTTGCCCGGCGAACTCCTCCTTGCACATGATCATCGCGCCGCGCGGGCCGCGAAGGGTCTTGTGCGTGGTGGTGGTGACGACGTCCGCGTACGGGACGGGCGAAGGATGCGCGCCGCCGACGATCAGCCCCGCGATATGCGAGATGTCGGCGAGCAGGTACGCGCCGACCTCCTTCGCGATCTCGCCGAAGGCGCGAAAGTCGAACTGGCGCGGATAGGCGGTCGCGCCGCATACGATCATCCGCGGGCGCTCGCGCCGCGCCATCTCGCGAAGCGCGTCATAGTCGATACGCTGGGTCTCGCGATCGACCATGTATTGCACGGAGTTCCAGAAGACACCCGTGATGCTCACGTTCCATCCGTGGGTCAGATGGCCGCCGTGGGGCAGCGCAAGGCCCATCATCTTCTCTCCCGGCTTGAGCATCCCGAAGTACACGGCGAGATTGGCGGGCGAACCCGAATACGGCTGCACGTTGACGTGCTCGACGCCGAACAGCGCCTTGGCGCGCTCGACGGCGAGGGTCTCGACCTGGTCGATATAGCGCTGACCCTCGTAATAACGCTTGCCGGCGTAGCCCTCGGAGTACTTGTTGGTCAGGACCGAGCCGGTGGCCTCGAGGACCGCCTTCGACACGTAGTTCTCCGACGGAATCAAGCGCACCGAATCGAGTTCGTAGCGTTCTTCTTCCTTGATGAGCCGATAGGTCTCCGGGTCGGTCCGCCTGAGCTCTTCCACCGCGTTCAACTCCGTCCGTAAAGGGTGTTCAATGATGAGCGTATAGCCGCGCGCCACGGGAGGTAAAGCACCCCGCGTGTCGAGGAGCGGCTGACACGGCGGGCGCCGACGGGCGTCCGCCGCCGCAACTGGTTATCGGGGCGCGAGACTCGCCGCCCGGCCGGTCACTGCAGGTCGGGCGGAGTGGTCTTCGCAATCCAGGCGCGATAGCCGCCCTCGTAGCCGACCGCGTGCTGGCGCTCCCGAACGTGGGCGCGGATCTTCTCGACCTGTCCGGGCGCAAGCGGCGCGCGCTGTTCGATCGCGCGCGCGATCTTCTCGCCCTCGGCGTGCGCTTTTTTGCGGATCTCCTCGGCGATGGGAATCTCTACGCCGCTGAGCCCGAGGTAGCTCTCTGCCACCAAAGTGCCGATTTCCGTGCCGCTGGTCAGCGAATCCTTGATGTTGCCCTTGCCGGTAAGCACGTTGCCCGCGGCGAACACCGCCGTCGCGCCGCTCATCAGCAGGCCGATGTTCGCGTCGACGTAGTTGTAGACTTCGCCCTTTTGCGGGATTCCCGGCAGCGGCTCCGGGATGCTGCCGATGGAGCTGATGGTGAGGTCGGCGCGCGCGTCATGCTCGGTGCCGGGGACGGTCTTCACGCGCCCGTCGACGAGTTCGGTGCGGTTGAACCGCACTCCGACCATCCTGTCGCCCTCGACAATGATTCCCGACGGAGCGCTCAGATCCTGGAACTCGAACAGGAACTTGCGCATCGCTTTTTCGAGTATTTTCGCCCTCGCCTGCCGAAGCGCGTCAGCCCGTTTGGGCGGCGCGTCGGGCGGAATATCCGAGAGCGGCATGTCGAGCACTCTGCGCCGGTAGAACAGCTTGCACGGCTTGATTCCAAGCTCGGCCCATTTGAGCCCGTGAGCGTGAAGGACCGGCTCGACTCCCTCGCGCTCGAGCTTGAC
>JAKAVX010000119.1 GCA_021827465.1 Deltaproteobacteria bacterium
GTATAGAAGGCAACCGTCTGCGCGCCGGCTTCGGCCGCCGCCATCCCGAGGCAGGTGAGATGGTCGGTGATGCGCGACACCTCGCTCATGATGACGCGCAGGTACCTGCATCGCTCGGTCACCTCGACCTCGCACAGCTTTTCCGCCGCGAGCGCGAAACCGACGTTGTTGATGATGGGTGAGGCGTAATTGAGCCGGTCGGTATAGGGGAAGCACTGCGTCCAGGTCCCCTGCTCGCACATCTTTTCGAAGGCGCGATGGAGAAAGCCGACCTCGATGTCGCAATCTGCTATATGCTCGCCGTCGAGCTTCAGGTTGAACTTGACGGTGCCGTGCGAAGCGGGATGCGACGGCCCCATCTGGAGTTGCATTATCTCTTCGGCCGGGTCCGCGGCTTCGAGCTTCTGCTGCCAACGTGCGGGAAGTGACATTATGCGCCTATGAGCGAAACCGTGTGCCGTCCCGCGGGTCTCATCGGGACGGGTGCAGCGGGTTGACGATCGGGTCGGTCTCGGGAACCATCGGATGCCGTTCCTGGTACGGATAGTCCTTGCGCAGCGGATGGCCCTTGAACGAATCGTACAGCAGCACGCGGCGAAGATCGGGATGCCCGCGGAAGCCGATGCCGAACATGTCGTAGCATTCGCGCTCGAGCCAGTCGGCGGACTTCCAGAGATCGAAGAGGCTCGGAACCCAGGCGTCGTTCTCGGGCACGAGAATCTTGACGCGCAGACGGCATCCGTGCGCAATCGATTTCAGATGATAGACGACCTCGAAGCGCGGCTCGCGTCCGAACCGGTCAACGCCGGTCACGTCGATCAGGAACTCGAAATCGAGATCCGCTTCATCGTGAAGCGCCCGCATGATATCGAGCACGCGTTCGCGGCTGACGACGATTGTGTCGTTGCCGTGATTGCTGTGCGAGTCGAGGATATCGGCGCCAAAGCGTTGCTTGAGTTTTTCGATAAGCATCGTTTCCGTTTCCAGGCCGCGTGCCCGCCGTCAAAGGCGTTCGGCCCGCAGGCGGCGAAAAGACGTTCGCTCGCAGAGGCTCAGTCCCAATCGAGCGCGCCGCGTTCCCACGCGTATATCAGGCCGACGAAGAGAATCGCGATGAAGATCAACGCTTCGACGAAACCGAACATCCCGAGCTTTCTAAGCTCCACCGCCCATGGATAAAGGAAGATGATCTCGACGTCGAAAACCAGGAACAGCAGCGCGGTCAGGTAAAAGCGTACCGAAAAACGCCCCCACGCGCTGCCGCTCGGCGGATTGCCGCACTCGAACGCCTCACCCTTGATTGCCGAGGGCCGCTTGGGCCCGAGGATGCTGTTGATCGTCACCATCACGCCGACGATGACGCCCGCGACGACGATCGTTATTACGATAGGGAACCAGATCTCCATCCGATTTCTTCCGAATTCAGAGCAAGAATCCTTTCTCTATCCATACCCGACCCGGCAGCCTTTTCCAACGGTTGAATCGACAGGATACGGCCCGGTCTGAAAAAGCCGGCCCACGGCTCATCCGGGCCGACGGTGCGGCTCGCGAGCGTTGGCGGTCTTTTCGCGCGAAGTATCGGGAAAGGCAAGCAGAAACACCGGCTCATCGAGTTATGTCAACTGATGCGGGTGGGGAGTCTTTGAAATGCCAGAGGGATGATGTCGAAGAAATCCGCGCCTGGGGAAACAGTTTCGGAGAATGCCGCACAGGCGATGCGAAAGTTTCGGGAATCACGAGATATTTGAGGGCAAAATTCTTCGTGTCGAGCGCATGCGGAAGCCTTCCCATGGGGTGGCGTTGAGGTGAAAATCATTGACAGTAAACGTTATCCTGACTAATGAAAGTGTCGTCTGGCAGTGCCGCGGGGCTTGGAGTTCGGCCGTGACGGTTGAAATTCAAGGGAGGTGCTTCCGGTGAGTACAGGGGGACGTTTCGGGGCTTGGGCGGCGGCGTTGATCGCAGCCGCGAGTTTCGCGGTTTCGCTCGGGGGCAGTGCGTCGTGCGCGGAGTTGACGCTGAAGGATGTCCATCTGACCCCCGGTGAAATGATCACATGGCAGAACGCGCCGAAAATCAAGAATATCGTATCGCCCGGCCAGTATTTGCGGGTGATGAACGGGATGTCGATCGTCATCCAGAAGGATGAGACGATCGAATGGCCGCCCCCGTACCGCGATGCGACCGAAAAGTACTCCTCGCAGGTCAGGCTCTCGCCCGACGGCCGAAGCCTGGTCGGCTACGTGGCCGGCGAGCCGTTCCCGATCATCGACGCGAACGATCCGCACGCCGGCGACAAAGTGATGTGGAACGTCGCGTTCAGGCCCATCTCGAGCGACGACTACGATCTGCGATGGTTCGACTGCAAGAGCGCTTACTGGGGACGCAACCGCGCCTACCGCGACATAGACGATATCGAAGTCGGCCATTACGCGGGCTACAACGAGGTCGGCCGGACCGAAGTCGAACCGCTTCCGATCGATCCCGATTTCAAGCGCACGGGCCGCTACTTCCTTAGCCTGCTGTATCCGGTTCTGTCGCCGGAAGATTCGCGCGGAACCGGAATTATCCGCTTTCGTTATGCCAACCCGAACAAGGATGACGATGCGTGGACCTGGACGCCGGGAGCGCGCCGCGTGCGTCGGCTGAACTACGCGATTCTCGACACCGCAAGCGGGCCGCAAGCTTACGATCCGAACCATTACGAGGGATTCAGCGGCAAGAACGAGGATTACAACTTCCGTTTCCTCGGCGAGAAAAAGATGCTCGCCGCGGTTAACGTCGCTCACGTGCCCGATCCACGGTGCCCGACCGACGGCGGCGCGAGCCATTGCCCCGATCTCTGGGAGCTTCGCGACATGTACGTGGTCGAGGTGAAGCCGCGCCCGAGCCGCTTCGGCGGCGGCGGCTCGCTGTACAAGTACGAAGTCCTGTACGTCGACTCCGAAGCCGACTTCGTAATGTGCGACGACATGTACGACCGCTCAGGCGAGTTGTTCATGAACTACACGTCGTGGATGCATTACGCGGATCGCGCCGAGCCGGGCGCCAGGATCGCGATCTATCCGTTCAAGCGCGAGTTCCAGGTCGGCTCTTCGACCCTCAACGTGCAAAGCGGATTCTCGACCGTATGCTACCATCCGTCGGCCGACGCGCCTTCGCGCGACGCGTGGTTCATCAATATGGGTGCCGTGGATCGAAGCTGGTTCACGCCCGATGCGATGGCGCGCGCGGCGGAAGGCGGTCACGCGCTGTCCGGCGACTGAGAGAGAGAATCCGTCCCGCTTCGACGACCGGCTCGCCCCGCGATGGGCGGGCCGGTTTTTTTCGCGGCGCGAACCGGGTCAGGCCGCATGGCAGGCGCTTGCGCGGACCGATAGAATCCATCGGCGTGAAGGAACTGCGGCACGACAGCGCACTCGCGTGGGCATCGTCGGCGATAGCCCGGACATGGCCCGGCGCCGAGGTCGTTTCGCAAACCTCGCTCAAGGGTGACGCGTCGGCGCGCCGATTCTGGCGTGTCGTGCTCGCGCAGCGCAAAAAACACGCGCCCGGGAGCGCGATCGTCGTCGATCTCGGCCCCGACGATCTCCCGCTGTACGCGCGAGCGCTCGGGCTCTATCCGAAATCGATGCGCGAGCCGCCGTGGATCAACGTGCATCGCTTTCTCAAGTCGTTCGAGGTGCCGGTACCCGATCTCTACGGATGGTCGGCGACCGAGCGCGCGCTTCTCGTCGAGGACGTCGGCTCAACCGCGCTCGCTGACGCGGCGCGCACCGGCGACGCGGCCGACCTCTATCGCGACGCGGTGCGCGAACTGCTCAGGCTTCACGTCGAAGGCACTGAGGGGCGCGACCCGCGATGTGTCGCGTTCGGCGTCGCCTATGACGAGCAGCTGTTCGCGTGGGAGATGGAGCAGTTCGTCGAGTACGGGCTCGCCGAAGTCGCGCCCGGCGCCGATCCGCGAGCGCTGCGCGACGACGTAGCGCGTCTGGCGCGCCGGCTCGGCCAGTTGCCTCGAGTGTTTTCCCATCGCGACTTCCACGGCAACAATCTCTTCGTGCAAGGCAACGGCCGCATCCGCATCATCGACTTCCAGGACGCGCTGATGGCGCCGGCGGCGCAGGATCTCGCGGTTCTTCTCACCACGCGCGACACGGCGGAGTTGATTACGCCTCGAATCGAAAGCCGCATTCTCGATTTCTACTACGCCGGACGGGCGCGGGCGGGCGGGCTCGGGCTCTCGTACGAGGAATTTCTCGCAAGCTACAGGCTTTGCGTCCTGCAGCACGCGCTCAAGGTGATCGGGCGCTTCGTCTATCTGGAACGCAACGGCACCACCGGCTATGCGCGCTACCTGCCGTATGCGCTCGCGCAGGCGCGCCGGATGCTCGCGAACGAGCGCGGCGAATTTCCGTGCCTTGCCGAGGCGCTGGCGCCGTAGGAGCCAATGCGATCGCGATGAAGGCTCTTGTTCTGGCTGCGGGGCTTGGCGAACGGGTCAGACCGCTCACGGATACCGTCCCCAAGCCGATGCTCGAAGTCGGGGGACGTCCGCTTATTCATTATCCGCTCATGATGCTCCGGCAGGCCGGCTTCGCCACCGTGGTAATAAACGTGCATCATCTTGCCGGCGAGATTCAGAAGCGGCTTCGCGACGGCTCCTCGCTCGGACTTGAGATAATCTACTCACCCGAACCGACGCTGCTCGGCACCGGCGGTCCGCTCAACGTGCTGCGCGAGTTCCTCGCCGACGGAACCTTCGCGGTCGCGAACAGCGACAGTATCCTCGACCTCGACATGGCCGCGATGCTCGCGTTCCATCGCGAGCGCGGCGCACTAGCGACGCTGGCGCTCCATCGCCCCGACAATCTCGAAACCTACAGCCATATCGAGATCGACGCCGACTCGCGCGTTCGGCGGATACGCCTGCTGGCCGGGCGCGCGCCGGTCCGTTTCGACGATTATCCCGCCGAACTGAAAGACTGCGATCCCGCCGCGCTCGTGCCCTGGATGTATTGCGGGGCGTGGATCGCCGAACCAGCGGTTCTCGATCTCATCCCCAAATCGCCGCCGTGGAGCCTGATGACGGGGCTGTTCGGTCCGATGGTCGCGCAGGGACTGCCGGTCTTCGGCTATCCGCATCGCGGATACTTTCGAACCGTGGACGATCTCGAAAGCTACCGCGCGCTGGCCTCCGAGTTCGAAACCTCACCGCCCGCGCTGCCCTATCTCGATCGGAAATAAACCGCGCGCGCCCGTCGGCGGCGTCCGGCCTCATCCGCGCGTTCGCCGCGAAGGCGCGTTAGATCTCCAGTGCTTCGCGAAGCTCCTGTCCGGCAACGCCTCCGCTGCTGAGCGAGAGCTTCAATTTCCCAAGCCGCCGAACGCCCGCAAGCCCCGCGCCAAGCGAGACGAGATTGATCGCAACGGTCAGCCAGAAAATGATCCAGCACGCCAGGCGCGCAACCCAGGTCGTGCCGCCCAGACAGATCGCGACAAGATACGCGCCAAGCGGCGAGCCCACCATCCCGGCAACATGCAGCGTAATCCGCGCCCATCGCGGCGACGCCAGGTACTCGCCGTAGCGCATCTTGAAGCGCGGCTCCATCCCGTACAGGTAGGCGTAGTCGTAATCGATACCGACCAGGTAACCGACCGAGACCTTGAGAAGCGGCTGGAAGCTCGCGATCCACACCAGCGCCGCGAGTATCCCGAACAGGTTCGACTCGCGCTGCACCGCAAGCACGAGGAAGCTCGCGCCCACCAGCGCGGCCAATCCTTCGAGCACCAGCGCCGGCCCGACCGGCAACGTGCGCCGTCCGCCGCGCAGATGGAGCTTCTGGCTGATCCGCGAGAAATCCTCCGCGAGCGAGCCGCGCTCCACACGCGGCAGGCCGCGCGCCGCCTCCAGCAGCGCCTCCCACGGTCCGGGCCGGTAGCGGCCCTCGTCGACCTGCCGTTCTATCTCGATCGCCCGGGTCCGAATCTCCTCGCGCGTGGAAGCCACCGATTGCATCTGCCCGCACCTCCTCTCGCTCCGGCCTAAAGGCCGACGAGCGCGGCCGAGAATGTCCCCAGTCCCTCCTCCAGATCAGAACCTTCCTCAGATCAGAACCTTCCTCTCGCGCATCATCGCGATCTCATCAGCCGAATAACCGAGCAGGCCGGAAAGCACCTCGTCGGTATCCTGTCCAATCATGGGGGCGGGCCGATAATCAGGCTTCATCGCGCTGAAGCCGACCGGCAGTCCCGGCACAACTCTCCGCCCGCTCTCCCCATGCTCCAATTCCACCAGCATCCCGGAAGCGAGGAAAGCGCTGTCATGCATCAGATCGACCGGCCCGTAAACCGGTCCCGCCGCGATACCGCGCTCGCGAAGCTTCGTCGCCAGCTCGTCGCGATCGAAAGTCTTCGTTCGCGCCGCGATTTCAGCCTCCAGCGCTTCGACATTGGCAAGGCGCTGAGCGAGCCGCGTGAAGCGGCGATCGGTGGCGAGGGCGGGCGCGCCAAGCACTTCGCATAGCGCGCCGAACTCCTCTTCGGTCGCGATCGCGATCGCAACCCAACAGTCGTCGCCCCTGGACGGAAACACTCCATGCGGCGCCATCGATTCCGCCCGGTTGCCGATTGGCCCCTGCTCGCGCCAGTTGAGGAAGTAGTCCATCATCCCCTCGGGCAGCATCGCGGTCACCGTCTCCGCCATCGAGAGGTCGAGATACTGGCCCTCGCCGGTGCTGTCGCGATAGTGCAACGCCGCGAGCATGAAGAAGGTCATCGCGACACCGACCGCGAAATCAGGCCAGGTGCCGCCTATCCCGCACGGAAAGCTGTCCGGATAACCCGTCAGATGGCACATCCCGGCGAACGCCTGCGTGGTCGGGCCGAAGCCCACGGTGCTCGCGTAGGGCCCGCTCTGACCGAGCGGAGTGCCGGAGAGCATTATGATGTCGGGCTTGACTGCGCGCAGGTCCTCGTAGGAGAGCCCGAACTTCCTCATGTTGCCGACGGTGAAGTTCTCGGTCGCGATATCGCTTTTGGCGACCAGCTTGAGCGCGACCTCGCGGGCTTCGGGATGCGCCAGGTTGAGCGCGACGCCGCGCCTTGAGAAATTTATCGAGTTGTACATGCCGCTTCGGTTGATTCCGACCATCCCGTCGGTGCCGCCCAGAAAGCGTACGATATCGGGCGCTAGCGTGCTTTCGACGCGGATTACCTCGGCGCCGAGCGAGCCGAGCCACGCGGTCGCGTGCGGGATTGCGAAAATCCAGCCGAAGTCGGCGATGCGGATTCCTTCGAACGGAAGCTGGCCCATCAGATCACCCCGCCACTG
>JAKAVX010000120.1 GCA_021827465.1 Deltaproteobacteria bacterium
GCATCTTTTTGCCCGAGCGCGCCCACATGTAACCGTACAGCGCGCGCAGGTTCGCGAACTGCCACCGTCGGTCGCCCGGCATCTTCGAGAGCAGCGAGCGTTTTCCGTAAACCACCTCGTCGTGCGACAGCGGCAGGACGAAATTCTCGTTCCATGCGTAAAGCAGGCCGAAGGTGAGATCGCGATGATGATAGCGGCGATGGACGGGATCCTTGCCGAAGTACTCCAGCGTGTCGTGCATCCAGCCCATGTCCCATTTGAACCCGAAGCCCAGTCCGCCGAGATAGACGGGCCGGCTCACCGCGGGCCACGCGGTCGATTCCTCGGCTATCATCAGCACGCCCGGGTGGCGTGCGCAGATTCGCTCGTTCAGTTCCTTCAGGAACGAGACGGCTTCGAGGTTCTCACGCCCGCCGTACACGTTGGGGATCCATTCTCCTTCGCGCCGTCCGTAATCCAGGTAGAGCATCGAGGAAACCGCGTCGACTCGAAGCCCGTCCGCGTGCATCTCCTCGAGCCAGAAGTTCGCGCTTGAAAGCAGGAACGCGCGCACCTCGTTGCGGCCGAAGTTGAAGATGTACGTGCCCCATTCAGGATGCGCGCCCAGGCGCGGGTCGAGATGCTCGAACAGCGCGGTGCCGTCGAACCGGCCGAGACTCCACGCGTCGGTCGGGAAATGCGCCGGCACCCAGTCGAGGATTACCCCGATACCGCGCCGATGCATCGAATCGACGAGATGGCGAAAGTCGTCGGGAGTGCCGAAACGCGCGGTCGGCGCGAAGTAGCCCGTCACCTGGTAGCCCCACGAGGGACTGAACGGATGCTCCATTACGGGCAGCAACTCGACGTGAGTGAAGCCCATCCCGGCCACGTAGTCCGCAAGCTGTTCGGCATGCTCGCGGTAGGTCAGCGAACGGTTCTCTTCCTCGGGTATGCGGCGCCATGAACCGAGATGCACTTCGAGGATCGAGATCGGCGTGCGAAGCGGATCGCTGCGCGCGCGCTGGGCGATCCACTCGGAATCGCCGAACTCGTACGATGATCGGTAAACGATCGATGCGGTTGCGGGCGGAATTTCGGTCGCGGTTGCAAACGGGTCCGCCTTGAGCGCGACCAGGCCCTCGCGGGTCCTGATCTCGAACTTGTAGAGCGTTCCCGCCGCGAGTTCGGGAAGGAAAAGCTCCCAGATGCCCGAGCTTCCGAGCTGGCGCATCATCGCGAGCCTGCCGTCCCAGCTGTTGAAATCGCCGACCACGCTGACGCCGGCGGCGTTCGGCGCCCATACCGCGAACGCCACTCCGCGAACGCCTTCGATTTCGCGCGGATGGGCGCCGAGCTTCTCCCATGCGCGCTCATGGCTGCCTTCGGCCCACAGGTGAATGTCGAGATCGCCGAGCGTGGGCGGGAACGAATACGGCTGCCGAATCGTGAAAATGCGATCGCCCGGGTAATGGACCTCGAGAAGGCAACGAAACGCCTCGCGCCGGTCCTCGACCTGGAGATCGAACAGTCCGCCGCGATGGCGCGCCATCGGGCGCGGGCCGTCGACGAGCAGGATCACTTTCTCGGCGCCCGGATACCATGCGCGCACGGCCACGCCGTGCTCATTAGGATGGGCGCCGAGGATAGAATGCGGGTCGGGATGGCGCAGTTCAAGCAGCCGTTTGAGATCCTCGGGCGGCACGCCGGTGAGCCGTCCGTCGATCCGCGCTTCGGATTCGGATTCCTTCGGCTGGCGAAGTTCGCCTTCTTCTGCTCGTTTGCCCGCCATCATTCAAATCGCCGCGCGCATGTCAGCCGTTGTCGGCCCCGTCGATACCGAGAATCTGCTCGATTCCGCTCAGCGGAATCCTGATCCATTTCGGACGGTTGTTGAGCTCGTAACCGACCTCGTAGATCGCCTTCTCCATCTGGAAGGCGTTGATCAGCACGCGAAGTTGCTCGCGCTCGCGGGGCACGAACGGCGCCTGCTCGGCGGTTGCGAGGTATTCTTTCAGGAATGCCCACGACGACCAGGTTTGCCAGAGCCTGGCCCATCGCGACAGGTTCTGAAAGTCCACCCCCGCGAGCACTCCCGCCTCGTGCTGCTCGATCAGCGTCGTGCGGGCGGCGTAGTGGAACGACCGGAGCATGCCGGCCACGTCGCGCAGAGCCGAGCGCTTGCGTCTTCGGTCGGCGAGCGAGCGCGCCGGCTCGCCCTCGAAATCGATAATCACGAAATCCTTGCCGGTGTTGAGGATCTGTCCGAGATGCAGGTCGCCGTGACAGCGCATCCGGGTAACCGTGATCCGCGTTTTGAGAATCGTCTCGAAGCAGGCCGAAATCCGCGCCTGACAGGTGAAAAGCCTTTGGACGTGCGCGCGCGCTTCCGGGGGCAGCGACGGGAGGCGGCTCGCGAGTTGGCGGAACACCTGTCCCTCCAGGTTGCGCATCGATTGGTACGTCGAACGCTGGTAGAGGCTCGAGTACGGCTCGGGCGCGAAGTCCGGGTCTTCCTTTTCGGAGGCCAGCGCGAGATGGAGTTCGGCAACCCTGCGCCCCATCAGCCGCGCGGCTTCGAGATACGCGCCAACCGTCGAGGCGCTCTGCTCATCAGGCGCCTCGGCTTCCAGCAGTTCGACGAGATCGGCTGCGGGAATCGGCGGCGCTTCGGAGAGCGAGGTCGCCGCGCGTTCGAAGTAGTCGCGAAGCTCGTGGCAGGTGAACTCCCAGGCGTCGCCGCGGTTGCGCACGAAGCCCCGCAGTATCGCAAGCGTTCGCGGCGCGCTTCGGCCGCTTCGATACTCTATCCATCCCGCGACCGGCGGAGTGCGCGAGAACGCGGCGCGCTCGGTGAGAAAGCGGCTCAGTTCGAGATCGGGATTGATTCCCGGATCGAGCCGGCGGAACAGCTTCAGGATAAGCCGGTCGCCGTACACGACGGATGAATTGCTCTGCTCGGCCTTGAGCACGCGCGCGTCGAGGGTTTCCTCGGGACCGCGCAGCTCCTGGTAGCGATGGGTCGAGGAGCTTTGGAGCCCGCCCGCAAGACCTTTGACCTGCCGGCGGCGCTCCACCAAATCGAGCAGCGCGCGGCACGGGCCCGGCTCTCCGATCGCGTCGAACAGGATTCCCTCTGCGACGCCGTTGCGCGTTTCCATCCTGACTTTCGCGACGACGCGCTGGGGACTTATCGCGCGTATCTCTGCTGCGCGATCGCCGGTCGCGACCGCAACCGGCATCACGTAGGTTTCCGGCTCGCCGCTCGTGTATTCCGCGCCGATCATCGCGATACACGAGTCATCGGGCGCGCCAGGGATCCGGATCACGTCGGTGACGTGCACGGTCTTCAGATTTCTCGCCTTGCTTCTGAACCATCGGCAATGCGGCAGGTATTCGACGAGCGCGCGTTCCAGGGGCCCGCGCGGGCCCCGCATCAGATAGGCGTCGAGCGGCCCCTTCATCGCGAGCGTGGCCGGCTCGTGCGCGCCGAGCGCGATCTCCGAGTTGCCGCGCGGCGCTTCGATCGAGAACCAGAGCATGAGATGGGGTCCGAGCGTCAGCATGTAGGGCTGGTCGCCGACGGGCGGAAAGGCGTTGCGCCCGAACAACTCGACGGGCGACATGCCCTTGTACTTCGCGAGGTCGAGCTCGACGTACTGCGCGAAGCGCGACAGGTTGGCGACCGCGAGAATCCGCTCGTTCTCGTAGCATCGCACGAACGCGAGCACGCGCGGATTGTCCGGGTTGAGGAACTCGATACTGCCCCGCCCGAACGCCTTGAACTGTTTGCGCAACGCGATGATCCTGCGCATGAACCACAGCAGCGAATGCGGATTGGACTCCTGCGCTTCGACGTTGACCGTCTCGTAGTGGTACTCGTAGTCGATAATGACGGGCAGGATGAGGCGCTGCGGATTCGCGGTCGAGAATCCCGCGTTGCGATCCGGGCTCCATTGCATCGGCGTGCGCACCCCGTCGCGATCCCCGAGAAAGACGTTGTCGCCCATCCCGATTTCGTCGCCGTAATAGATGACCGGGGTGCCCGGCAGCGAGAACAGCAGCGCGTTGTTGAGATCGATCGCGCGGCGGTTGTTGCCGAGCAACGGCGAGAGGCGGCGGCGGATCCCGAGATTGACCCGCATCCGATCCTCCTGCGCGTACGCGCGGTACATGTAATCGCGCTCCTCGTCGGTGACCATCTCGAGCGTGAGCTCGTCGTGGTTGCGCAGGAACAGCGCCCACTGGCAGCTCGGATCGATCTCGGGCGTCTGCGCCCACACATCGGTTATCGGAAACCTGTCCTCCATCCGCACCGCCATGAACATTCGCGGCATCAGCGGAAAATGGAACGCCATGTGGCATTCGCGGCCCTCGGCAAGATAGGCGACCGCGTCCTCGGGCCACTGGTTCGCCTCGGCCAGGAGCATCCGGTTGGGAAAGTTCTCGTCCACGTGGCGGCGCAACTCGCGCAGAAATTCGTGCGTCTCCGATAGGTTCTCGCAGTTGGTGCCCTCGCGCTCATAGAGATACGGGACCGCGTCGAGTCTGAGCCCGTCGACCCCGAGGCCGAGCCAGAAATCGATCACCTGCATGACCGCCTTTCGCACTGCGTCGCTCTGGAAGTTCAGATCCGGCTGATGCGCGTAAAAGCGATGCCAGTAGTAGGCCTTGGCGACCGGGTCCCACGACCAGTTCGACGGCTCGAAGTCCTGGAAGATGATCCGCGCCTCGCGATAGCCGTCGGGCGTGTCGCTCCAGACGTAAAAGTTGCGCTCAAAGCTGCCGGGCGCGGCGCGGCGCGCGCGCTGGAACCACGGATGCTTATCGGAGGTGTGGTTGAGAACCACCTCAGTGATTACGTGAAGACCGCGGCGATGGGCCTCGCGCAGGAACGTCCGGAAATCGTGCAGCGTGCCGCAATCCGGATGCACGTCCATGTAATCCGAGATGTCGTAGCCGTCGTCGCGAAGCGGCGAGGGATAGAACGGCAGCAGCCACAGCGCGGTCGCGCCGAGCCGCTGCAGATAGTCGAGCTTCTGCGCCAGGCCCGGGAAATCGCCGATCCCGTCGCCGTTGCTGTCGTAAAACGAGCGCACCCGCAGTTCGTAGATGATGGCGTCCTTGTACCAGAGCGGATCGGTCGCAAAGGCCGGCGCCGCAGCAGGCTGGATCTTCCTCTTCATAGCCGCGATTCAACCCGAAGAATATGCGCCGGCTCGATCTGCGGATCGAGCCGTATGTAGTTGCGATCGGACCACTCGTAGCTCGCGCCGGTCAGCAGATCGGATACCCGGTAAGGCTGGCCGGGGGAAACGCCCGCCACCTCGGACGGCACAAACGCGGTGCAATGATGTGGGTTGAAGGGGTCGAGGTTAACCGCGACCAGGATCACGTTGGCGAGATCGGCGGTGGCCTTCGCGTACAGAATTATCATGTCGTTGTCGGTGTCCAGGAAGCGGAGATTGGTGAACTCGTGAAGGGCGGGATTGCCGTTGCGTATCCCGTTCACACGCGCGATGAATTCCTTGATATTGCCCGGACGGTTCCAGTCGCGGGCTTTTATTTCGTACTTTTCCGAGTTGGCGTATTCCTCGGTGCCCGGCACCGCTTCGTGCTCGCAGATTTCATAGCCGCTGTAGATGCCGTAGGAGGGCGACAGCGTCGCGGCCAGCACCAGCCGCATCTTGAACGCCGGCCGGCCGCCCTGCTGCAGGATCGGGGTCAGGATGTCGGGCGTGTTGGTGAAGAAATTCGGGCGGAAATAGTCGCTGACTGGAGGCGTCGCGAGTTCGGTTAGATACTGCGTCAGCTCCCACTTGCTATTGCGCCAGGTGAAGTAAGTATACGACTGGGTGAATCCCGCCTTGGCCAGCGCCTTCATCATCTTGGGCCGGGTGAACGCCT
Source organism: Deltaproteobacteria bacterium (assembly GCA_021827465.1). Next base: position 5,887 of record JAKAVX010000120.1, read on the forward strand.
CGGACAGGAAAATCGCGTCGGGATGCTTTGCCTGGACCTCGTTGATGAGCCAGTGCCAGAAGGCGGCCGGCTTGGTGTGCGGATTGTCGACGCGAAAGATCCTGATGCCGCGCCCGGCCCAGAACAGCACGCTGCTCCTTATTTCCTCCATCAGGCCCTTCTGGTCCGCGGTGTCGAAGTTTACCGGGTAAATATCCTGGTACTGCTTGGGCGGGTTCTCGGCGTACTTGATAGTGCCGTCGGGACGATGCTCGAACCATTCGGGATGCTCGCGCACCCAGGGATGGTCGGGCGAGCATTGGATGGCGAAGTCAAGCGCGATTTCGAGTCCAAGACGCCCGGCGGTCGCGACGAAATGATCGAAGTCCTCGAGCGTTCCCAACGCGGGCTCGACCGCCGTATGCCCGCCCGCTTCGCTTCCGATCGCCCATGGGCTTCCCGGGCTGTCGAGCGCCGCGGTGAGCGCGTTGTTCGGTCCCTTGCGGTTGGTGTGGCCGATCGGATGGATCGGCGCGAGATAGACGACGTCGAAGCCCATGTCGCGGATTTCCGGCAACCGCACTTCGGCTTCGCGCAGGGTCGCATGCTTTCCGGGGCGGCTTCCCTGCGAGCGCGGAAACATCTCGTACCACGCGCCGTAGCGCGCGCGCGGCCGGTCGGCTATCACCTCCAGCGCCGGGCTGTAACTGACCGCGCCAAGCCGTTCCTCGGCGCCGTCGACCGCGGCCTCCAGCGCCGGCTCGAAAACCACGTCGAGGGCAAGATGCGGGTCGGCGAGCGAACGAAGCCTTTCCAGGTAGCTCGCGAGCGTCTGGCGATTCTGTCCGCGCGCGCGCTTCTTCACCCGCTCGAGGAGCATGATTCCCTCCTCGAGGTTCGAAGCCACGTCGAGCCGCGTCTCGGCCTTCTTTCTGAAGTACTCGCGCCAGCTCGCAAAGGTTCGCGTCCAGGCTTCCACGGTAAAAACGTAACGGGTGTTTTCCTCGAGCGGGAATTCACCGCGCCAGCGATCGTTTTCGACTGGCCACATCGGCGACTCCTGAAAATGCCGGTCCTGGCGGCGCCGCCATTTGACCATCGCGGCCAACTCGCCAACCCCGTCCCGAAAGATATCCGCTTCGACCACGCAGGGTTCGCCCACGATCCGCTTCGCAGGGTATTTGCCGCAGTCAACCGAGGGAGTGACCGCCTCGATGATGATATGGTTCAGCATCCCCTGTCGTCTCCCTCATAAACCATAACGCGGCAAGAGCCCGGGGCGGATTGACGGCGGGTCGGCCTTTGGCGCCGACGTCCCTGGCCGGGCGAAACCCACCGGGTGAAAAATGAACGGGCGTGCGTTTCCACGGGCTGCGCAATTACAGGATGCGCGCAAACTGAAATTATTCTATCAATCGCGGGCGCTCGATTTTAAGACACCAAGTAATCGG
>JAKAVX010000121.1 GCA_021827465.1 Deltaproteobacteria bacterium
AATCCCGCGCTCAGCAAGTTCACGATCACGCCGAAATTCGCCGGCAGGCTCGCCTCGATTGAGAATGTGACTGCCTTCAAGAAGGTTCTCACCGACCTTCAGCATCTGGAAGCGCTGTACGATGAGGTCGGCGGCCGCGCCGATATCTACAACACCTTCCGGGCGCTGCTGGCGGGCCTCATGCTTGGCGCCGCCGGCGGCTTCATCAATATCTTCGCCGTGCCGGCCGCGGCCGCGCTAAACCGCGCGTTAAAGGCGCGCGACTTCGAACGCGCCGAGGAGATCCAACGCCGGCTCAACCGATGCTTTCCGCGCGGCGGCGAAGAAACGCTCGGCCATCTCGGCACCACCAAGGTGACGGCTTCGGTTGTGACCGGAATCGAGATGGGACCGGCGCGCCCGCCGTACATGGCTCCGGCGGATGCGGCCGAACGGCTCAAGCTTCGCCTTCCGGCGCTGATGGAGGTGATTTGAATGGGTGCGCGGTCGGGCAACAACTACCTGTCCTCGCTGAAGAAGCTCAACGCCGACATCTGGATCGGCGGTATCCGCGTCACCGACGTCACCGCGCATCCCGCCTTTCGCAACTGCGCGCGCTCGATCGCCTCGCTCTATGACATGCAGGCGGAGCGTCCCGAGCACATGACCTATCGCACCGACGACGGCGGACGGGCCGGCCTTTCGTTCATCCATCCCAAGAGCGCCGAAGACGTGCGCAAGCGCGGCCGCATGATGAAGACGTGGGCCGATTGGGGATGTGGGATGCTCGGGCGCACACCCGATTACCTGAACGTGAGTATTGCCGCGATGGCGGCCGCGCATGAGTTCTTTGCGGCGAGCGACAAGCGCTTCGGAGCCAATGTCGCCGCTTATTACGCCGAAGCCCGCAATCATGACTGGTGCGCGACCCATACGCTGATCAATCCGCGCACCAGCAGGGCCGCGGGATGGGCGGGCCATACCGACGCCCAACTTGCGCTCCGAGTGGTAGAGCGCGGCGCCGACGGCATAGTCGTGAACGGATGCCGGATGCTCGCGACGCTCGCGCCGCTTTCCGAGGAATTGCTGGTGTTCCCCTCGACCGTGCTTCGCGCGGAACCGGCGGCCGAGCCGTTCGCGCTCGCCTTTGCGATTCCGTGCAACGCGCGCGGGCTCAGATTCATCTGCCGCGACTCCTTCGACCCGGGCCGCTCGCGTTTCGATTATCCGCTTTCGTCGCGCTTCGAGGAGATGGACTGCGTCGCGATTTTCGACAACGTGCGGGTTCCGTGGGAGCGCGTCTTCCTGTGCGGCGACGTCGCGCGATGCAACGCGCTTTACGCCGACACCGACGCAGTGGTGCACATGATGCACCAGGTGGCGGTCAAAAACCTCGCGAAGTCCGAGTTCATGCTGGGACTGGCGGTCAGGATCGCGCAGGTTTCCGATTCGCTCAGCCTCCAGCATGTTCGCGAGCGGCTGGCCGAGATGATCACGACCACCGAAGTGATGCGTTCGTGCCTGCGCGCATCGGAGGCCGACGCGCATAAGGACGCCCGCGGCGTATTCATGCCGGCGCGCCCGCCGCTGGACGCGGCGCGCAATCTCTTTCCGCGCCTTTATCCGCGCCTAGTCGAGATAATCCAGCTCAACAGCTCATCGCATCTGATGGCCACGCCGTCGGAGGCCGACTTCGAAAGCGCCCTGCGCCCTCATATCGAGCGCTACTACGCCGCGGCCGACGCCGAGGCGAACGAACGCGTCGCTCTTTACCGTCTTGCCTGGGACGCGGCCGGGAGCGCATTCGCCGGCCGCCAGGTCCTGTACGAGCGGTTCTTTTTCGGCGACCCGGTCAGGATGGCGAGCGCGCTCGTGGACAACACCGAACTCGAGCCGTTGGTCGAGCGAGTCAAAAACTTTCTCAAGCGCACCGATTAAACTCATAGCCGACAAGCCGATGCCTTTTCAGGCCTGCCCGCGCTCGCTATGGTCATCGGGCTATGGCGCGGGTGCGCAAGGCTGGACGGTTGTGGAACGATCCGCGCGCGATTGAGTCCGCGCGCCGCGTGATGGTCCCGAGAGACGGGCCCGTCTTCACGATCGATCCGCGGCAAATCTTTGACCGCGCAGCGCCTTTGGAAGTCGAGATCGGAGCCGGACACGGCGATTTCATAATCGGGCGCGCGGCGGCAAATCCCGAACGCAATTTTCTCGCGGTGGAGCGGTCGGGAACAATCGGGCAATTGCTGGCCGTGCGATGCGGCCGGGCGGGACTGGAAAATCTGCGGGTCGCGCCCATGGATGCACGCACGCTGGTCAACCTGATGCTGCCGGACACAAGCGTTGACGCTTTCCACGTGTATTTTCCCGATCCGTGGCCCAAGAGCCATCAGGTCAAGCATCGCCTGTTCGCGCCGTCCTTTGTGCGTGGCCTCATACGCACGCTCAAACCGGCAGGCGTGGTGTATGTTGCGACCGACGTGCCGCAATGGGCGGCTGAGATGTTCGAACGGTTGGAGACCGCGGGTTTCAGGCAAACCGCCGAGCAGGCGCCGGGCGTGACTCTCACCGGGTTCGCGCGCAAGTATCTCGCACTGGGAAAGAGCTTGTTTTCCGGGGGCTTTGAACTTATTCAACAGGAACTCCCAACCGCTCTGACGGCGCCCTGGAGAACTTAAATTCCGAAGGCCTAAGCTTGCGCGTTTAAGAATTAACGTTTACTTTAATAAAAGCCCCACCATGAGGCGTTTAGGACTGATTCTGGCGGTCTGCGTGTTCTCGGCCGCGCTGGCGGGGTGCAGTCTCCGCACACCTCCCCAGAGCGAAGATTACTACGCTCAGGGGCAGTTGGATTTCGCCAACGCCGATTACAACGCCGCTATCGAGAATTACCAGCACCTGGTCGATCGATTCCCCTTCAGCCCGTACGTCGAAGACGCGGAGCTAAAGATCGGACTCGCGCACTTCAAGATGCATCAGTATGCCGAGGCGGTCGCCTCGCTCGACGACTTCCAACGGATGCATCCCACCAGCAAGAGCCTGGACCTGGTCTCGTACTACATCGCGACGAGCTACTTCAGGCAGATAGGCCGCAGCGATCAGGACCAGACTGCCGCCCAGCGCGCACTTGGTTATTTCGAGGAGCTCCAGCAGCGTTATCCCGAAAGCGACTTCGCCGAGCTCTCGCGCGAGAAGGCCGAAACCTGCCGCGAGATGCTCGCGCGGCACGAGAAGTATATCGGCGATTTCTATTTCAAGCGGGCCAATTTCCGCGCCGCCGAATCGCGCTACGCCGAACTCATGCAGAAGTATCCGAATACGCCCGTAGCACCGTCGGCGCTATGGGACCTCGGTGTCGCGCTCGAAAAGGAAGGCAAGAAATACTCCGCGGCGCAGGCATTCGCCGCGATGGTGTCGCACTATCCGCAGACTCAGTACGCGAACCAGGCCAAAGACCAGCTTAACAAGCTCCGGCAGCCGGTCGACAACGAGCAAGATCCGCTCACGCTGGTGCTGGCCGAGAATGGCTACGGCGAAGACCTGTCGGGCAACAACCAGGTGGTGGTGCGTCAGGCGCAGCAGGATGGAGCCTCGAGTTCGGATGACCCGGTTTACTCCAACGGCCTTCCCAATCTCTCGCGCGCGCTTCAGAAAAAACCGAGCGCAAAAGCTTCGAGCAGCGCCGCGGACCAATCAGCGCCCGCGTTGCTGAAAACCGTGCGCCTCGCCTCGTCCAATCCGCCGCTTTCGGTCATCTTCGATCTGACCCGCCCGGTCAAGTACGAAAAGCGTATCGAGAACGGCCCCGGTTACTCGACCTTGACCCTGCTGCTCAAGGGCGTGCACCCCGAGCGCGGGCTGCAGCGCCACGTGGTGTTCGACCGCTCGATCTTCAAAGACTGCAATATCTCGACCGATCCGCAGGGAACCGTCGTCACCGTCAACACCGTGCCGGTCGCCAATTACGCTGTCGTACCGTTGGAAAGCCCCGCACGCTTGCTCGTCACCTTCACGCCTGAGGCCAGCGCGAGCAACGACGTCCAAAATTCCGGATACTAAAAGCTGATACGCCGGGCCCGGCTCCTTGAGCGCGCGAAAATCGGCGTCTGGGGAACGACGGGCGAACTTTGTCTATTCGAATACGTCCTCGAAGCCGAGCGCAAGGAAGTTCAGCACCACCTCGGCATAGACCTTCAATCCCCAATAAAAGCCCTCAACCGGCAGCCGCTCGTCGTTGGAGTGATAGAGCGAGCCGAACGGAATATGCGGCTCGAGCTTGACCGGTGCGAAGCCGTAACACGCGGCTCCGAGCTTCGCATAGAATTTGTTGTCGGTTGCCCCCGGAATCATCCATGGAATCGCCCGCGCGCCAGGGTCCGCGGCTTCAAGCTTCGCCCGCATCAGATGGAAGAGTGGCGTATCGGGGTTGGTTTCGGCGGGCGGAGCGGTTTTGACCAGCTCGAAGCTCGGCTCCGAGCCGACGATCGCTCGGAGTTCAGCCATGAAGCTCTCCGGATCCTCGCCGGGCAGCGTGCGCCCGTCGAGAATAACGCTGGCCTCGCCCGGAATGACGTTGTCTTTGTAGCCGGCGCGCAGGATGGTGGGCGTCACAGTATTCGCGAGCATCGGGCGGAACACACCCGGAGGCGCGTCGGCGGGGATACCGAGCGTTTCGAACATCTCTTTCATTAAAGGCGTATACCGCTGGCGCATCGGGGTCCTGACGATTTTCGTGATGAACTCGCTCATCTTCGCAATCGCCGTATCCTCGCGCGGCACCGAGCCGTGTCCAGGCTGCCCGCTGACGGTCATTTTCACGGTCACAAAGCCCTTCTCTGCCACCTGGATCGGATAGAAGCGCGTGCTTCCCAGGTGCACCGTAAAACCGCCGACCTCGTTCAGCACGAATCCCGCGCGCACCAGTTCGGGATGACGCTCGACCAGGAACTTCGCGCCGTAGTCGGATCCCGCCTCTTCGTCGGCCACCGCCGCCAGGATCAGGTCGCGCTCCGGCTTCACGCCCGAGCGCTTGAGCGCGCACATCACGAGCACATCCATCGCGCACTTCGCCTTCATGTCGATCGCGCCGCGGCCCCATACGCAATCGTCGGCGATATCGGCGCTGAACGGCGGCCGGCTCCACTTGCCGGCCTCTACCGGCACCACGTCGGTGTGCGAGGAGATCAGCAGCGGAGGCTTCGACGAATCGCGTCCCTTGATGCGTGAGACGAGATTCGCGCGGGTGGGATTGCTCTCGATAACGGTGCTTTCGATTCCGTCGCGGGCCAGCGCCGCCGCCAGATAGTCGACCGCGATTCGCTCATTTCCAGGCGGATTGCTGGTGTCGAGCCTGATCAGGTCGCGCAGCGCCTTGAGCGCGTAGTCCTTCGCCTTGTCCCACTGCGTCTTCATCGCTTTCATTCCCCCCCCACGAGCGTCACGATTGCGGCCTATTACAACTTGCACAACCCGATTTGGGAGTCGATGCGCAGGCGCGGCGACGAAAGACCCGTCCCCCTGTCATCGCGCGGCGGCAAGACGCCGGCGGACAGCCGCACGCGCCGCCTCGATGACGATGACCGGTATAACGCCGAGGCCGATCGCGACCAGGCATTGCTCCGCATCGAGCGGGCGCGTATCGAAGACCCATTCGAGCAGCGGCGTCCGCACGATTACGAGCTGGAGCGTGAAGCTAACCGCGACCACGAAGAACAGCCGGATATTTGTCAGCAGGCCGACCTCCCGGATGGTGCGCGTGGTGCTGCGCGCGCTGAACGAACGGAGCAATTCCTCGACCACCAGCACGGTAAACGCGAAAGCTCGCGCGGCGTCGACGTCGCCCCTCATCTGGAGTTCGTAGGCGAAGCCCGCGAGCGCTACCGAGGCGGCAAGAATTCCGCGGAACATCACAAAGCGGAAGAACCCACGATCCATTATCTGCGACTCTGGCCGACGCGGCGGGCGCGTCAGCACGTCGGGCTCGATCGGATCGGTGGCAAGCGCGAGCGCGGGAAAGCCGTCGGTCACCAGGTTGATCCAAAGCAACTGCGCGGGAAGCAGCGGCAGCGGCCATCCGGTCATGCCCGCGACCAGCATCACGAGCAACTCGGCGACGTTTCCGGCGACCAGGTAGCTCAGGCTCTTCCAGATATTGTCGTAGATGCCGCGCCCTTCCTCGATTGCGGCGACGATCGAGGCGAAATTGTCGTCGGTTATGACAACGTCGGCGGCTTCCTTGGTCACCTCGGTCCCGGTGATTCCCATCGCGATCCCGATCGCCGCTTCCTTGAGCGCGGGCGCGTCGTTGACGCCGTCGCCGGTCATCGCAACGACTGCGCCCTGCTCCTTCCATCCCCGCACGATCCGGAGCTTATCCCGAGCGGTGACGCGTGCGTACGCCGCCGTCCTTGGAACCCGCTCGGCCAGATCGCGGTCGGACAGGCGTGAAAGCTCGGCGCCGGCCAGGACTTCGTCGCCGTAGCCGAGGATCTCGAGTTCGCGCGCGATCGCGCGGGCGGTCTCGGGATGGTCGCCGGTTATCATCACGACCCGGATTCCCGCGCGCTTGCATTTGCGCACCGCTTCGCGCGCCTCGGCGCGCGGCGGATCCTGCAGGCCGAAGAGACCCAGGAAAACCAGGTTGCTCTCGATCTCGTCATGGAATTCGGGAACCGATTCGCGCCGCTCGAAGACCCGCTCGGCGCACGCGATCACTCTCAGCGCCTCGCCCGCCATCATCGCGTTCGCTTCCAGCACCCTCGCACGATCGGTGTCGGACATCTGACGGGTCGCGCCGCCGTCTGCGATATGGGTGCATCGCGCGAGCATCACCTCCGGCGCGCCCTTGGCAAGGATGATCGCTCCGGCTCCCTGGCGCCTCATCACGGTCATGCGCTTGCGGTCGGAACTGAACGGGATCGCGCCGATTGTCGGCATCGCGTTCTCGACCCCGGCGGGGTCAAAGCCGCCCTTGGCCGCCGCAACCAGGAGCGCGCCCTCGGTCGGATCGCCGACCACGTAGGCCTGGCCCTCGCGCTCGGCAAGACGCGCCTCATTGCATCCCGCGCCCGCTCTGAGAAGGCGATACAGCGCCGGGTCATCGCCGGCGGTGCGCTCTACGCCGTCGGCGAAAATCGCGCCGTCCCTGGAGTAGCCCTCGCCGGTCACGGTGAACACGGCGGCGGGCGTCATCAGCCGGCGCGCGGTCATCTGGCCGACCGTGAGCGTGCCGGTCTTGTCGGTGCAGATGACGGTCGCGCATCCGAGCGTTTCGACCGAATGGAGCCGGCGCACCAGCGCAT
>JAKAVX010000122.1 GCA_021827465.1 Deltaproteobacteria bacterium
CTCGAAGAGGGCAATATCTGGGCGCATGCGATCATGCCTTCGACGATGTCGCTCGACCAGGGCGCCAAGATAGTCAACCAGATTCGCCGCGTCTTCACGTCGTTTCCCGAGGTGACGACGGTCGTATCGCAGTTGGGCCGCCCCGACGACGGCACCGAGACCACGGGATTTTTCAACTGCGAACTGTATGTGGCTCTAAAGCCGCAGCCCAAATGGCCCGCGGGGATCACCAAGCCGAAGCTGGTCAGCGAAATCAATGCTAAGCTCACGCGGGAGTTTCCGGGCGTTAGTTTCTCTTACTCGCAGAATATCGAGGACAACGTCAACGAGGCGCTCTCGGGTGTCAAGGGCGGCGAAAACGCGGTCAAGGTCTTCGGACGCGACATCGACACCGACCAGTCGATCGCGCAGCACATCGCCGCGGTATTGAAGAAAGTGCCCGGCATAGAGAACGTCTTCGCCTACCAGTCGCTCAACCAGCCCAACGTCTTGATTAGACCCGACCGCGCGAAGTGCGCCCGCTACGGGCTTAACGTCGGAAGCGTGGCGACTGTGGTGCAGGCGGCGATCGGCGGCGACGCGGTCACGCAGGTGATCCAGGGCGATCGCCGGTTCGACCTCGTCGTCAGATGGAAAAAACACTACCGCACGAGCCTCGACGGAATACGTAATATTCGCGTTACCGCGCCCGACGGAAGCGAGATTCCGCTGGGTCAACTGGCCGATATCCGCCTCACCGAAGGCGCCTCATTCATCTATCGCGAGTCCCTCCAGCGCTACGTGCCGCTGACATTCGCGGTACACGGACGCGACCTCGAAGACGCGGTGCGCGACGCCAAGGCCCGCGTCGCCAAGCAGGTCAGTCTGCCGCGCGGTGTTTACCTCGAATGGGTCGGCGAGTACGGCGAACTCAGGCAGGCGGACAAGCGCATGATGGTGGTGGTGCCGGTCGCACTGCTTCTGATCGCCGGCGTGCTTTATGGCGCAACCACTTCACTCATCGACATGTTCGTCATCATGGCGCAGATACCGGTTGCCTGCGTGGGCGGAATCCTCGGCCTCTACCTGACCGGTACGCCGTTCAGCGTGTCAGCGGCGGTCGGCTTCATTTCGATCTTCGGCATCGCCACCATGGACGGCATCCTGCTCAGTTTCTACATCCGGCAGTTGTGGGAAGAGGGCCATCCGTTCGCCGAAGCAATCGTGATGGGGTCGGACCGCAGGCTTCGGGCCACGATGATGACCGATCTGGTGGACGCGCTCGGGCTGTTGCCGATGGCGCTCTCGGCGCGAATCGGCGCGCAGACCCAGCGTCCGCTCGCGATCGTGGTGATCGGCGGCGCACTCGCAATCATGATACTGACCCGCGTGCTCCAGCCCGTGCTCATCTACCTATGCCATCGAAGGCTCAGGCTCGCCGACGCCCAAGGCGCGGCTCCCGTCGCCACCTGAAGCTGACATCCGCGCACGCATCCGGCGCTCGAAGCTTCGGCCCCGGCCGTGGTAAACGGTCTCAGGAGGTAGTCTCCGATGGGGCTTGAAACGCTTGCCTGGGGATACGGGCTTATCGAGGCGCCGCGCGTCGACGAGCAGGATAGACTCCACTTCAGCGACGTTCCGAACGGCGGCGTCTATCGCCGAAACCCGGACGGAAAAATCGAAACCGTGCTCGCGAAGCGCCGCGGCGTGGGCGGGATGATGTTCAACGAGGGCGGCGGAATCGTGATGACCGGCCGCGGCCTTATCCTGTTCGACGAAACCACGGGCCAGAGCCGCAACCTGTTCGTCGAGTGGGAGGGTAAGCCGCTGATGGGGCTCAACGACCTGACCACCAACGACAAGGGCAGCGTCTACACCGGCTCGCTCGGATTCAATCCGCTGAGCGACGCCGAACCGGTTCCGGGAAGCCTGTTTCGAATCGATCCGCCGGGCCGCGCGACCAAATTGTGGGACGGGATACTCGTCACCAACGGACTGGGCCTAAGTCCGGACCGCAAGCTTCTCTACCACTCAGATTCGCCGACCAGCGCGGTATGGGTGTACGACGTCGCGGCGGACGGCGGCGTGAAGGATCGGCGTATTTTCGCGAAGATGCCGGAGGGCCACCCCGATGGGATGGCGGTCGACGTCGAAGGCGGCATATGGGTCGCCGCGGTGCGCGCGGGCGAGGTCGTTCATTTCGGAAGCGACGGCGTCTTGCGCAAGCGGATCAAGGTGCCGGCCACGATGGTGACGAGTCTGACGTTCGGCGGACGCGACATGCAGGATCTCTACGTCGTGACCGCGGACAACACCGAGGATCCGTCGCGCAAGGGAACCATCTTCAGGACCCGCGCCGACGTGCCGGGCCTGAAGGTCCCCAAAGCGCGCTTCTAAGGGATTCGCGCGATCCCAAACCTCTCCCGGCAACGGGCGAGGCTAGGGACGGGCGCGAGACTTTCCCGCCGTCGGCGCGTTGCCGCCACGTAAAGCCAGCGGTTTCCGTTGTTGACTTTCGGGCGTCACGGCGTCCCATCGAGCTTTTGAGCTTTTAGCCTTGTTGCAGCGAATCTCCAGGCCTCTCTTTTGATCATCCTGAGCGAAGCGAAGGATCCGCCGAAGGCGATGTTTGTCTGTCATCCCGCTTCGCGGGGACTCTTCGCTGGCGCTCAGAGCGATGGAAAAGATGCGGGCGAAGTGAAGAATCGGCCGAAGAGCGGGATCATTCGTGTAATCCTCGGCCAGCGCGGCGGCAGGTAGGGAAGTACTCAGGCCTTGTGCGCTTCGAGCGGAGCGGGCGCGGGCGAGGCGTGTTCCTGCGATGCCGCGAGCATCGCGGCCGCCAGCACGGTCAGAACGAATGCGCCGATCCGCATCACACGCGCGGCCGGTGCGTCGGGCAGACGTTCTCCGAAGACGATCATTCCACCCACGATCGGGACGACGTTCGAGAGCGCCGACGAAAGCGGCATCGCGATCATTCCGCGCAACTCGTGGAACGAGTTCTGGAGCATCACGATTCCAACGATATTGGCGACGATTGCCGCATAGACGTACGGGTCGGACGCGATTCTGAGCGCGAGCTCAGCGTTCGGGTCGGCGATGAACACATCGGTCATCGCCTTGGTGTAAAGCGCTGCGAGGCCGAAGGCGACTCCCGACGCGGCGGCCTGGGCTGCGCCGCTGCCCGAAAGCCGTTTCGCGACGATAGGGCCAAGCGCGATTGCGATCCCGCCGACGGAGAAAATCGCGAGCGAGGGAACGTCGATCGGGCCTTCGGCGGCGCCGCCCGCGAGCGACATCGACAGCATCGCGATCGCCGCGACAATAGTGGCGATTCCCACCCACTCGCGCGGCCGCGCGCGCTCGCCCAAAATCACGACCGAGAACAGAACGAACAGCGCGATTCCACCCTGCATCATAACGGCGACCATCGAGACCGGCGCGCCCGAGACCGCGACGATATACAGCGCGTAGCCAAACGCCTGCACCGTGAGACCGCCGAGCCACATCGGATCCTTCAGCCACGCAAGCACGGCGCGCGCGGTTCCGGAGCCCTGCGCGAGCGGAAGCGCGACGGCCCGGCTCTTCATCATGAGCAGGCCGAGCGCGAGCAGCACGCTGGAAACGACCGCCAAGGCGAAATCCAAAACCATAGGCGGATCCTCAGCCCAATTCGCGCATCGCTCCGCCCGGCAACAGTTTGAATCGCCGTCCGCCCCACAGAACGGTGTTGCCCGCCAGGCTTGCGAAGTAGATTCCGGTCATTACAAGGTCCTTCACCGGCACTATCCAGAGGTCGCCTAACGAAGCTGGGAGATCGAAAACCTTTTTTATCATTATCGCGGCCATCGTGTATCTGGTCAGTAACAGCACCGCCAGCGTTGCTATCGAAGTCGCGCTGAAAGAGCAGGCCAAAGCCAACAAAAGCGCCCAGAATGGCCCGTGGATGATGATCGTCGCGAGGCTCGCGGGGCGGACCGTCCGATAGGTGCGCGCCCACCTGAGCTGATGGTTCCAGAACTGGGCGAAGGTGCCTTCTTCGGGGGTGATAGTGACGAGCGAACTGGAAAGCCTTACGTCGAAGCCCTTATCCGCGACCATCCTGCCGAGATAAAAGTCGTCGGCGAGAAGATTTCCGAGCGGACGAAAGCCGCCGATCGCGTCGAGCGCCTTTCGCTTGACCGCAATCGTCGCGCCGAGCGCATGGCGCATCGGTTCGATCGCCTCCGACAGCAGCACCATCGGTGCGAAGTCGGTGTTGACGAAAAGCGCTTCCAGCCTCGAGCCGAGCGAATCGCCGGAACGTCCGCGATAAAGGCAGGTGACGATCCCGATATCGTCGCGCTCGAACAGTTCGGCGGCGACGCGACTTAGATGGTCGGGCTCGACGACGACGTCGGCGTCGCTTACCACGAAAGCTTCGGTCCTGGCCGACGCGCGTTCAGCCATCCGAATCAGCTTGCCGACCTTATGGTTGGAGCATCCGGGCTCTTCGCCGACAACGATTTCGACATTCGCGGCAGGGAAACGGGCTTTGAGCCCAAGCGGCGCTTCGATCGCGCGATCCTGCTCGCTTGCCACACCGAAAAGATACTGGGTGCGCGGGTAGGCGAGTTCGAGGTAGCTCGCGAGGTTGCCCGCAAGAGTGGGTGTGAGGCCATGAAGAGGCTTGAGCATCGCGATCGCGGGCGGGATGGCCGGCAAGGGGCCGGGCGGCGCGTTGCTCCGGCGCGCGAAGCGTATCGCGACCGCCGTGGCGGCCACGTAATAGAGCATTGCGGCGACGACGCCGATCGTCGCGATAAGCCGGATAAATTCCATCGCGCGAGCAAGTGCACGGCCGCCTGCTGTCAGGCGGCCGTGTTCAACTGTTGTCTGGTAGCTTGGAGAAACGTGGGCGGTTGCGCAACCGGCTCAGGCCGTGGCCTGCTGCTGCCGGCTGCCTTCACGCATCTGATGGCGCCGCGCGCGCATCGTGGACAGGAACTGCATCCCTTCTTTGAGCAGGCGCTTGCACTCCTCGCTCGAGGTCACCATCTTGCGCACGGACTTGAAGATATAGCGCGGGCGGAAATAGAAGCTGCGGTAAAATCGCTCAACCGCGCCGTAAATCTCGTCGTTCGACAGTCCCGGGTACTTGATCGAGCACTTCTGGTAGCCGGATTCGTCGAGCAGCGGATCAACGGCGAGATAGCCGTTCTTGGTGACGTACTCGAAGAGCTCGGTTCCCGGATATGGCGAGGCGAGCGAGACCTGGATCGTCTCGCAATCCATCTCGCGCGCGAATCGCATCGATTCCTGGATAGTGTCGGTGGTCTCGCCGGGAAGGCCGAGGATAAAGGTGCCGTGAATCAGGATGCCGAGTTCACGGCAATCGCGGGTGAAGCGGCGCGCGCGTTCGAGGCTCACGCCCTTCTTGATGTTCTTCAGGATCTGCGCGTTGCCGGTTTCGTAACCGACTACGAACAGGCGGAGTCCGCCTTCCTTCAGGATCTTGAGGGTTTCGAAATCGACGTTGGCGCGCGAGTTGGTGGACCAGGTGATTCCGAGCGGCTTGAGGAGCTGCGCGATTTTGCGCGCGCGCGCCGGATCAGCGGTAAAGGTGTCATCGTCGAAGAAGAGTTCCTTCATTTTGGGGAACTTCTGCTTCATCGCAGAGACTTCTTCGAACACGTTCTCGGGGTTGCGCACGCGGTAGCGATGGCCCTGGGTTACCTGTGGCCACAGGCAGAAAGTGCATCGCGCCGGGCATCCGCGCCCCGTGTAGAGCGACACGTACGGATACTGGCAATAGGGGCTGTTGTAACGGAGATAGTCGAGATTCTTCTCGTAAACCTCGGTCACGAAGGGCAGCTTGTCGAGATCCTCGTTGGTGAGCTGGGCGCGGTCGGGGTTGTGATGGACGGAGCCGTTTTTCTGGTAGCTGATGCCGTCGATCTTATCCCACGAGATGCCCTGAGCGACTTCGACCATCGAGTGGTCGAATTCCTTGCGTCCCGCGATATCGATCGCCGGGGACAGCGCCAATACCTCGTCGGGACGGGCGGTCGGATGGCCGCCGACGAAAGCGATTGTGCAGTTGGGATTGGCGGCCTTGATCGCCTCGGCCGTGCGCGCGTCGAGGCGCAGCGACGGGGTCGAGGTATGGAGCACGACGAAGTCGTAGTTCTTTGCCTCTTCGACGGTTTTCGCGACGGTATAATCGTGCGGAGGCGCGTCGAGCAGGCGCGCGCCAGGAATCATCCCGGCCGGATAGGCGAGCCAGGTCGGGTACCAGAACGACCAGACCTCGCGGGTGGCCTGATAACGGGAGCCCGCGCCTCCGTCGAAGTCTTCGTAGGAGGGCGGATTGAGGAACATGGTTTTCATGAAATCCATAGAAAAAGTCCGTTACTCCGGGCCTGTCCGATTGGTTAGTGACACTATACAAACGAGGAAATTCAAGCACAAGGTTATCTGAAATCACCCGGACGGTCACGAAATGGGATGCGTTTTAAGGGGATCGCGGAAAAAGTGGCGCGATTCGCTTCACTTAGGCCGCGACTTCGGCCTTCCCCGGCTTTAGGGCCGGAAGGTCAAGCGTCGCGAACGGAATCGCTCCGAGCAGACCCCCGAGCATCGTTGCAAGGAACCATAGCAGGCCCAGCGCGATCGCGTCGGCGCGGCTCACTCCGGCCATACCGAACAGCATCAGGTAGGCGGTTTCGCGCACGCCGAGTCCGTTGAGCGTGATCGGCAGGCTCGCAAAGACGTTTGCAATAGGGACGACGAGCATGAACAGTCCAAGCGGTATGTTCAGCCCGAGCCCGAGCGCCAGCAGATATTGGCATAGAGCGAGCGAGGCCTGCAGGATGACCGATAGCCCGATAGCGGGAAGCCCCCACGACGGATTGTGCAGGTAGGGCGCAACCGCGCCAACCGCTCGACGCATCAGCCTCGGCCCTAAGTGGGCGAGGCGGGCGATTAGCGGCGAGGCGAGGTATCCCAGCAATACTACTGCGCCAACTCCGATAGTCGAGACGATAACGCTCTTCGGCAGCACGCCGTCGTTGAGAAAAATCGCCGTCGCGGCGGCGAACCAGAACAGCGCGACGAGGCCATAGCCGCGGTCGGCGACCGTGCACGCGATGGCCTGGGGCATCAGATGGTGGCGGCGGCCAAGATAGAAGGCGCGCGCGGCGTCGCCACCGACCAATCCCGGGACGAACAGATTGGTGAACATCCCGACGAAATAATAGGCGAGA
>JAKAVX010000123.1 GCA_021827465.1 Deltaproteobacteria bacterium
ATAGTGGCCTTCTTGGTCGCATCGCCGATCGGAGCGCGGCGCGGCTATCTGATTGAGCAGGTCGCCCGATCGCGAAGCGCTCCCAACGGGACCGCCGAACTGCTGATCGATGCCGCGATGCGGCGGTTCGCAGACGACGGCGGCACGTACGTGTCGCTCGGGCTGGTTGCGCTTGCGACCCGGGCCGACGCCGAACTCGCGAAGAATCCGTTATGGTTGCGCGCGATGATGCGGTTTGCGCGTGCGCACGCGAACCGGTTCTACAACTTTCGAGGGTTGGAGCGGTTTCGCGCGAAGATGCTTCCCGACCGATGGGAAACCGTTTATGCGATCTCCAACGAGAAACGATTCTCGATACGCACACTCTATGCAATCGGCGAGGCGTTTGCCGGGATGCCGCCTTGGATGGCGATTGGAATCGGAGCGGCGAGGGCACTTCGCGAGGAGAAGAGAAGATTCGCGCGCATGATTAGTTTCCATATGGGAGGCGGGGTGTTGCGCCGGCGGAACCCCCATCCCGACGTTCCACCGCAACCAAAGGCGAGGGCAGCAGACAGAAGGGGCGCCTTGCGCAAGTGAAGCGCTCAGGGAAGCGGAACACGCGCCGGAAGCGTCAGGAGATTCGCTTGCCGGACGCGGGATCGAAGAAATGGAGACGCCCGCGCTCGAGGTAAAAGCGCCGATGCTCCCCGGGTTCGACCGGCTCGTCGGTCTCGGTGAGTAGATTCACGGGGCCGAAGCGCGCGACAACCAGGAATCGCGCGCCGGAGAACTCCGCGCGTTCGATCGTCGTCTCGATCGCGAGCTTGGCGGGATCGGGAGTGAGCGAAAGATCCTCCGGGCGGATTCCAACCGTGACTTCGTCTCGCGCGGCGGCGGGCGGCTCGACGGCCAGCACTGAATCGTCGACAAGAAGCGCGTTGCGATTCGGCGCGATTCGCGCGCGCATCAGGTTCATCGGCGGCTGGCCGACGAACGAGGCGACAAACTCGTTGGCGGGCTCGTTGTAGAGAGCCTGCGGCGAGCCGATCTGCTCGACCGTCCCGGCGCGCATCACGGCGATTCGGTCGGCGAGCGTGAGAGCCTCGAACTGGTCGTGAGTGACGTAGATTACGGTGCGGCCAGTCTCGCGCTGGAAGCGTTTCAGCTCGACGCGAAGACTCGCGCGAAGCTGCGCGTCGAGATTGGAGAGCGGCTCGTCCATCAGGATGATGCGCGGCTCGCGCACTATCGCGCGGGCGAGTGCGACGCGTTGGCGCTCGCCGCCCGAGAGCTCAGCGGGACGGCGGTTCAGATCGATCGAGAGTCCGGCCGTCTTCGCGCATGCCGCGACGCGCCGCTCGATTTCCTCGCGCCCGAGCTTCATCAGCCGAAGCGGGAAGGCGATATTCTCGAAAGCGTTCATGTGCGGATAGAGTGCGTAGTTCTGAAAGACCATCGCAACTGCGCCGCCCCGCGAGCCGTAGCCCGCGCGCGCGCCGGCGATCTCGATCGTGCCGCGATCGGCGGGATCGAGGCCCGCGATGAGGCGAAGCAGCGTCGACTTTCCGCATCCCGACGGTCCGAGCAGCACGAAGAATTCGCCCGCTCCGACTTCGAGTGAGATATCGTGCAGGCCGCCGCCTGAAGAGAATTCGCGCACCAGGTTTCGGATTACAAGTTCAGGCACCGGCACGTCCCGCGATTGCGATTAACGGAAACTCCCCGCCATCAGCGCGCCTCTGAGCACCGGCCGAAGCGCTATCACCACGCAGATTGCCGGTATCATCATCAGCAGCGCAAGCGCGCTCGCGGCGCCGATGTCGCCGAAGACCGTGTAGTAGTAGAGCAGCGGAGGGAGCGTGCTGTTGGTGACCTGCAGCAAGAGCGCGAAACCGAACTCGTCCCAGCTCAGGATGAAGCTCAGGATGAACGCGGCGGCGAGCGCTCCGCGCGCAAGCGGAAGATCGATTGTCAGAAAGATTCGAAGCGGCGCGGCGCCGTCGAGGAATGCCGCTTCTTCGAGCTCGAGCGGGATCGCAAGGAAAGCGGGAAACAAAACCAGCGCGGTCATCGGAAGTGCAAGCGCGGTATGCACCAGTGCCAAGCCGATAGCGCTCGGGCGGTTGTAAAGCCCCGTCACGATAAAGGCGAGCGCGAGCGGCAGCGCAACCGCGATCATCGGCAGAAGGCGAGTCGCCGTAACCGCCGTCATCCCCGTGCGCCGGCCCCATCCGCTACGCGCCATCGCATAACCCATCATCGCGCCCATCACGGTGGCCGCAACGCCGCATATCAGTGCGACCGCGATACTGCGGATGATCGAGGCGCGAAGCTCGCCGACCGTGAACACGGATTCGAGATGCGCGGCCGTCAGGCGATGAGGCAGCCAGAACGGTGGCCACGCGAAGCTCTCGACCTCGGGCGTCACCGCCTGCTTGAGCAGCAGGTAAATCGGAATCGCCGCGCTCAGGATTATCGCGATCGCGGCCGCGCGCCTGACGAACGCCGCGCCCGCACTCTGCCGTATCGATACTTCCGCGTGATTCATCGCGCGGGCTCCGTGGTGCCGAAGCGGCGCATCGCCACGGCCATCGCGAGTCCGATTGTCGTGATCGCGAGCGCGAGGATCACGGACGCGGCCATCGCGACCCGCGGTTCCTGCGCGTCAGTCCACTGCTGGTAGGCGTAGGTCGAAAGAACAGGCACGCCCTCCGCGCCGGTCAGCACCAGCGTGGTCGAGAAAATTCTGAGCGCGTCGACGCCGCGCAGTACGATCGCAGCAACGATCGAAGGGAAGAGCAACGGGAGCGTGATATGCCGGAACGTCGCGAACGTTCCCGCGCCGTCGAGCGTCGCGGCTTCGTAAATCTCGGGCGCGATCGACTGGAGCCCGCCCATCAGAACAAGCATCACGACCGGCGTGACATGCCACGCGTCGACCAGGATCACGGTGCCGAGTGCGAGCGTCTGATTCGGCAACAGCCATCCGAGCGGCCTGAGGCCCGTTTCGGCTATCGCGGCGTTGACGTATCCGCGCGGCATGAACAGATAACGCGCGAGCGTCAGCAGGACTATTTCCGGTATCGCGAACGGCAGCACCGCGGCGATTTCGACGATACCCGACGGCTTCGGGCGCGAGGTCAGATAAAGCGCGAGCAGAAGTCCAATTACCAGTTCGAGAGCGAGGCTGCCCGCGGGGATAATCAGATTGTTCACGAGCGCGCGCCAGAACATCGGATCGCCGAACAGCACGTCGTAATTTCGAAGCGACGGCCCGCACCAGTCGAACGACAGCAGCAGTCCCTGGAACGCAGGCAGTAGCATCATTGCCGCCATGAAAGCGGCGGGCACCGCGACGAAGAGGATTCTGAGATTGTGTGTCGCGCGATCCATCTTCGCTTTGGTTCCACATTTTCACGGGCACGGGCAAGGCCGCGCGCCTTGCTCCGATGATTTCTCGAACCGGGTCATCGAGGCGACCTGGCCGAGCGCGGCTTGGGGAGCGACGTTTCGGAACAGCACCGCGCGAAACCCTCTTTGCCACGCGTTGCTCAGTTGCCCGTAGCAATCGATCGTCGGCCGCGCGCGCACATACGGGCGCATCGCGATAAACCCGGCGTAGAGTTTTGCCTGCTCGCTTCCAGCCGGCGGTCCGACCGACCCGTACCATCCAAGCTCGCGGCTCAGCCGCGTCTGCGCGTCGCGCGTCAGCAGATAGCGAATTAACTTCGCGGCGAGCTTCGGATGGGGCGCGGAGCGCGGAATCGCGAGGTATCCGCCGCCGAGCACCGTCGCCGTACCGACGGGACCGGAGGGAATCGGCGCGCTCAGGTCGACGCTCGGCGCGAGCCCTTTGCTCTCGAGATATCCGAGCGCGAACGGCCAGTTGAAATGAATCCACACGGAACCTCGCGCCTGCGCCTCGATCACCGACATCTCGCGATAGACGGCGGATTCGGGGTTCAGGTACGGCGCGAGGTCGGCGAGAAACTCGAACGCGCACAGGTTGGCGGGTGATTCGGGTTCGAGTGGATTTCCGCCCGCGCTCCATAGAAACGAGAGCATGTCACAGGTTGCGCCTTCGTAGCGCGCGCCCTTGAGCACGACCTTGCCCGGATGGCGGCGCGCGAAATCGAGCAACTGGTCCCAGGTCGCGGGCGGATTCGGAACCCGCAGGCGATTGTAGATCATCGCCTGCCACATCAGGCGGTGCGGGATGAAAAAAAGATGTCCGTCGAAGCGCGCGGCGTTCCACGCGGCTTCGGGGAAAAGCGCCTCGGCTTCGGGCGAGACAGTAGTGTCGAGCGGCTGCACCGATCCGCGCGCGCGGGCGAGCATCGAGAGGTCCAGTTCGACGAGATCGAGGCTGCCCTTGGCGGCCGAGCCCTCGGCGAGCAGCGCACGCAGGATGTCGCTGTAACTCTGCGCGATAAGAGCGACCCGGACGTGGTTGCCAGTTTCGAAGTCCCTCAGAAAGGCGCGGTATTTGACCGCCTCGCTCGGGAAAATCGCAAGCGCGATCGTCAGTCTGCCGCTGTTCTCCGGCGCCTTTGGAGCGCATCCCGAAAACCCGGTGGACGTGGCGAGCATGAGCATGAGTGCGAGCGCGGCCATCGCCCGGATCTTTCGCGATTCGCCTCGATAGCCCATCACTCCGCGCTAGAGCTTGCGTTCGCCGCGACAGGCCGCGAGCGTCGCGGCAAGTTCCGCGAGGACGTCCGCGACCGCCGAGGGATCGTCAACCCGATATCGCGCGAAGCTCGGGCGCTCGGGGCCGACCAGCACGGTTATTGCGGTTTCGTCGGGACGAAGCGTAAAAAAGGCGTCTTCGTCGGTGGTGTCATCGCCGAAGTAGGCGACCTGCGGATGCGCCTCGACCATCTGCTCGATTAGCCATTCGACGGCTGCGCCCTTGCCGCCGGCCGCACACGGGAGCATCTCCAAGACCATCTTTCCCTTCATCAATTTAAGGTGCGGCGTCCGCTGTGCGACGAACTCCTCGAGTCGCGCGAGCATCGGCCGAGACTCCAGGGGCGCCGCGCTTCTGTAATGAAAGGCGATCGCAAGCCGCTTGTCCTCGACGACGAAGCCGCGGTCACCGGGAACCTCGCGCACGAGGAAATCGCGAAGCATTTGCAGATCGCCGAGAGATTCCTCGACGCCCTCGGCCATCCGCGCGACGCCGTCGGCGCCAATGAGTTCCAGTCCGTGGGTTCCGGCGAACATGATTCCGCGCCCGAGCCCAAGCAGCTTGCGCACGGTGGCAAGGTCGCGTCCGCTTATGATCGCGACGAGAACGCGGGTGGGCGACGCGGCGAGCGATTCAATTGCCACGCGCGCGCGCTTTAGCGGTACGGCCTCGGCGATCTTGGGGGTTATCTCCGAAAGCGTGCCGTCGTAATCGAGGCAGAGCAGCAGGCGTCCGCGCGCGAGCAGGTCCGGCAGCAGCCCGCGCGGCAGAGGGCGCGGCTTTTCAGTCGGCGTTGGCCACCGAGGCTGCATGCGCCTCAAGAGCGAAGTCTCCGGCGAGGGCATGGAGAAAATTGGCCGACCAGCGTTCGAGATTGTTCTCGTGGACCTTATGGCGCAGCGCGCGCATCCGCGCCACCCGTGTCGCGGGATCCATTTCGATCGCTTCCCGGACCCGCTCCGCGACCGCGTCGGCGTCGTACGGATTCACCAGCAGCGCTTCGGTCAGTTCCTCGGCGGCTCCCGCGAATTCGCTCAGGATCAGCACTGCGTCGTCGCTCGGATGGGACGCGACGAACTCCTTTGCGACCAGGTTCATGCCGTCGCGAAGCGGCGTCAGCAGGGCGATGTCGGCCGCGACGTAATGCGCGACCAGTTCCTCGGCGCCGAACTGGGTGTAAAGGTAGCGGATGGGGACCCATCCTGCGGAAGAAAACTTGCCGATCACTCGGCCCACGGTCTCGTCCACCTGCCGCTTGAGCATCATGTAGTCAGTTACCTTGGTCCGCGAAGGAACCGCGATAAGTACCAAGGTGACCCGGCGATGATAGACCGGGGTGGTGTCGAGAAAGCGCTCGAAGCCGAGCAGCCGTTCGAGGATTCCCTTGGTGTAGTCGAGGCGGTCCACGCCAAGAACCACGATTTCGCTTCTGAGGGCGCGCCGGATTCGCGCGGCACGCTCGAGCGTCCTGGGATTGGCCGCAAGCTGCTCGAAGTAGTCGACCGGAATCCCGAGCGGAAAGGGCAGCGCACGGGTCACGCGGCCCTGGTAGCGCACCTCGCCGCGCTTGCGATCCACCTCGGCGCCCAGGACGCGCTCGCAGGCGTCGAGAAAGTGCGTCGCGTAGCCGTGGGTATGGAACCCGACCAGGTCCGCGCCAAGCATTCCGGCAAGCAGCTCCCTACGCCACGGAAACACCATGTAAAGCTCGACCGGAGGAAACGGCACGTGCCAGAAGATCCCGATCGGCAAATCACTCCGCTGCGCGCGAATCTTCGCCGGCGTGAGCGCAAGATGGAAGTCCTGTATCCACAGTGCGTCGCCCGGACCGGCCTCGGCGACGGCGCGCTCGGCGAAGCGCTCGTTGACGAGCACGTATTGTCGCCAATGGCTCGTGTTGAAGTGGCAGTTCGAGATCATCGAGTGCATCAGCGGCCACAACGCGCGGTTGCACAACCCGTAGTAATAAAGGGAGACGTCGCGCTCGCCGAGCTGCACGAACGACATCGCAAATCGCGGCTGTCCGGGAGGAAACGGCAGACGCGGAGGCGCTTTTTGACCGCCCGGCCATGCGATCCAGAGACCGCCGTGGCGCTCGAGCAGGCGCAGAAAAGTGGTTCCTACTCCGCCCACGGTGGGCTCGATCCTCTCAAGCGCGTCCTCGCGCACGATACGAATTGGCGCGCGATTCGACATCACGACCAGCCGTCTGCCGGCAGGTTTAGCCAGGGCGGATCGATGCACTCCGTTGATATGCGCGGCTGGATTTCGATCGTTCTGCACTGCGGTCAGGAAGCGGCTCACAAAAGCCGCGTTGCGAGATGCAGCATGAAGATGCCGAAGTAATTAATTCCTAGCCCACACAGCCAGTCAGGGGCAAGCGGAAACGGTCGGGACGCTGTTATTGTCTCCTACACTGATACGGGTGCGTCCGCAGGAGCTTGTGCCTTCGCGATTGGTCGCGGGCAAGGCTTCCGCGGTCGGCGCAAACTCACTGATGAGGCAGAATCAGCGCTTCGGAGCCT
>JAKAVX010000124.1 GCA_021827465.1 Deltaproteobacteria bacterium
CCAGAAATCACCGGGCGTGGACGGATCGGTTCCGATCTGGCCGTCGAGTATCACCTGCGGCTTCTTCGCGATTACGTACTCCATGCTGACGCGCGGCCACGAGCCCGGAAGGCCGTCGGCGATATTGTCCGCGTGCGCGAGTCCGAGCAGTTGGTCGAGGAATGTGCCGTGTCCCACCGCGACCATCGGCTGATGCCCTACCAGCATCAGGACGCGACGATCGATCACGCAGCTCATGAGCTTTTTGACCTTGTTTATCTGCGCCTGGATTCCGGCGATCACCTTGCCCGCGCGGCGCGGATGCCCGGTTCGATCTCCGACGACCGTGATGCTGTGCTCGATTTCGGCAATTGAATCTTCCTTGACCATCAGCGTCGGGTAGCCCATCTCGCTTAACGCACGGACTTCGCGCTGATTGGCCGAGCTGACAAGACCGATCACGAGCGTGGGACGAAGCGCGGCGATCTCCTCGAGATTGGGAGCGAGAAAAGTGCCGACCCGCGGGAGCTTTCGGACCGCGGGCGGATAGTTGTCGGACTCGGAAACGCCGACCACGTCTTTGCCCGCGCCGACTGCGAAAAGGGTTTCGGTAACCGAGGGTGCGAGGGAAACGATACGGGCGGGTTTGCCCGAAGCATTTTCCGCCGCGTGCGCACTCGGCGCGGGAGCGATCGTGGCCCCGGCAAACGCAGCCATCACCCAGATAAGGATAGGAAGCGGCTTCAATCCCATATCGCGAAAACTAGCTTATCGAACCCCTATCATTAAAGCTTATCCCCGAAGACACTTTGTTGCATAGTCGTGGCGCGCTCGGTTAGCCTTCGCCGCATAGGATCCGGGGGTTTATTCGTGCTCAAAATCGCCGTTTGTATCAAGCAAATTCCGCTTATCGAGGAAGCCAATTTCGACCCCGAGACCAGAACCATCCGGCGCGACGGTCCCAATTTGATTAGCGCGTTCGACCTGCGTGCGCTTTCGCTCGCCATGGAATTGAAGAGACGCTTCGGCGCCGAGACGACGGTGGTCACGATGGGGCCGCCGCAGGCGGAACAGGCGCTCAGAGACGCGCTCGCGATGGGGATGGACCGCGCGGTGCATCTGACGGATCGCGCGTTTGCCGGTTCGGACACGCTCGCGACCGCGCGCGCGCTCGCCGCATGCCTCAAAAAGGGCGGCTTCGATCTGGTTCTGCTCGGCAAATACTCGCTCGACGCTGAAACCGGCCAGGTCGGTCCCGAGATCGCCGAACTGCTCGGTGTCGCGCAGATAACCGGCGTCAGGAAGCTCGAAATCGACGGGCGCATGCTGCGCGCCGAGCGCGAGAGCGACGAGGGATACGAGGAAATCGAGGCCGCGATGCCCGCGGTGCTGACCTGCGCCGAACGCGTCGCGCAACCGATAAAGGTCAAGGCCGACGCGGCCGAGCGGGCCAAGTCCAAAACCGTCGAGACCGTCACGGCGAAGGAAATCGGGCTTGAGCCGTCGCAACTGGGATTCGCCGGTTCGCCAACCTGGGTTTCGGAAATCCGAGTGGTCGAAACGCCGAAGACCGAATGCCGCCATATCGATCCAGACGATCCGCGGCGCGCGGCGCGCGAACTGATAGAGCATCTCGACCGCGCCGGCGCTCTCAAACCGCGCGCGAGAGAGCGCCGCGCGATTTCATCCGCGATACGAAAACCCGTACGCGGGTGCGACGTATGGGTCGCGGTTGAAACCGGACTCGACGGCGCGGTCACGCGCGTGACGCTCGAAATGCTTTCGCGCGGCGACGCGCTTGCCACGCGGATGGGCGGCGCGCTGGTCGCGGTGGGATTTACCGGTTCAATCGCGCGGCACGCGGAGCTTCTTTTGAGCTACGGCACGGACCGGATAATCGCGATCGAAAGCCCCGAGATCGAAACCTATACGCCCGAAGCTCTGGCCGAAGCGATGGCGGCGATGGTCAGGGAGCGCGAACCGTGGGCGCTGCTGGTGGCGGCGAGCGAGCGCGGCCGCGATTGGGGGCCGAGGCTTGCCGCACGTCTTGGGCTGGGTCTTACCGGCGATGCGATCGGGCTCGAGATCGACGCGGAGAACCGGATGGTCGCGCTGAAGCCGGCTTTCGGCGGAAATATCATCGCGCCGATCCTGTCGAAGACCCACCCGCAGATGGCGACGGTGCGCCCTGGGATGCTCGAGCTTGCCGAGCCGAACCGCAAGCGCCACGGCGAAATCGAAACGGTGAGGCGCGCGATCAAAAGGCCGCTCAGCCGGCTGCTCGCCGAGTATCCGCTGCTCGACACGTCGGTTGCGCGGCTCGAAGGCGCCGAAGTGGTTATCGGAGTGGGCATGGGTCTCGGCGGACCCGAGGGCGTAAATGCGATCAAGGAGCTGGCGCGCGTGCTCGGCGCCGGTATTTGCGCGACGCGCCGCGTCACCGACGCCGGATGGATTCCACGCCAGCATCAGGTGGGATTGACGGGCAAGGCGATCGATGCGCGGCTTTACATCGCGGTCGGAGTGCGCGGCGCGCCTAACCATACGGTGGGACTCAAGCGGGCCGAGACCGTGGTCGCGATCAACAACGATCCCGAGGCCCTCATATTCGAGCGCGCCGACTTCGGCCTCGTATCCGATTGGGCCTATATCGTTCCCGCTCTGTGCGACGCCTTTCGCGAGCGCCTGGGCTGAGCGTCGGCACCGCGATTATGCGCGCGTTGCGATGGATTAACGGGAATTGCGGGCCAGAGTTCCGGCGGATTCGGCACGGGCGTAGGTTCGTTGCGAGCAAGTCTTGGAACGGCCGGCGCAACAGTTTTCCGTCAGATAGCCGAGCAGGTCGCGCATCGCCTTGAAATTCGCGCAGTAAATGATCGAACGGCCCTTGCGTCGCGAATTCACGAGTCCGGCGAAGCGCAACTGGTTCAAATGAAACGACATCGTGGGCGAAGGCTGGCCGAGGCGCTGGCCAAGCTCGCCGGCAGCCATCCCTTCGGGTCCGGCCTCCACCAGCATGCGGAAAATATCGAGACGGGTCTCCTGCGCCAGCGCGCCGAGCGCGGCGATCGCGCTTGACTTCTCCATAGTTTTAGATTTATAGAATTATTGTATCTCGGAAGTCAACCGCAGGACGGGCCATCCAGGCCGGGAGAAGAGCGGATGAGCGCCAACAACGAGGAAATCAAGGAAAGCGTGCGTCAGAAATACGCGGGCGCCGCGCTTCGAGTCATAAATCAGCCGGGCACTTCCTGTTGCGGCGGTCAGCAGGCAACCGCGTGCTGCGCCACGTCGACCTCGCACGAACAAGCGATCACTTCGAATCTCTACGCGGACAGCGAGACGGCGGCGCTTCCGCCCGACGCCGTGGCGGCGTCGCTCGGATGCGGCAATCCAACCGCGCTGGCCGAGTTGAAAGCGGGAGAGACCGTGCTCGATCTCGGATCGGGCGGCGGAATCGACGTGTTGCTCTCGGCGCGGCGGGTGGGTCCGTCGGGAAAAGCCTACGGGCTCGACATGACGGACGAGATGCTCGGGCTTGCGCGCGAGAACCAGCGCAAGGCGGGGGTTCAGAACGTCGAGTTCCTGAAGGGCGAGATCGAGAACATCCCGCTGCCGGACAATTGCGTCGACGTGATCGTTTCCAACTGCGTCATCAATCTGTCGGGCGACAAGGATCGCGTTCTGGCCGAGGCGTTTCGCGTGCTCAAGCCGGGAGGCAGATTCGCGGTCTCGGATATCGTGGTGCGGGGCGAAATCCCCGACAGAATTCGGCGCGACATGGAGCTTTGGGCAGGGTGCGTCGCCGGAGCGCTTGAAGAGTCCGAGTATCGTGCGAAACTGGCGGCGGCTGGATTCGAACGGATCGCGGTGGAGCCGACCCGGATTTACAGCGCCGAGCAGGCGGAGTCGTTTTTGAAGAATTCCGATCTGGACGCGGCCGAAATCGCGCCTCTCGTTGACGGCAAGTTCATGAGCGCGTTTATCCGCGCGCAAAAACCGCTGTAATCCGGCTTTTTTCGCTGCGTGAGTATGAAGCAGCCCCTGCGGTGGCGCCGCGCGACGGTTGCGACGCCGCGCAGGGGTCGGCTTTTGCGCAATGGCCGAAGCTGGTCGTGGCTGCGCTCCGGTGGTCCTCGAAGGAAGACCCCTCATCTGAGATCAGGCGAGGTCGAAGCGATCAGCGTTCATTACCTTGTTCCATGCTGCCACGAAGTCGACCACGAACTTCACTTGCGTGTCGGCGGAGCCATAGACTTCGGCAAGGGCGCGCAGCTCAGAGTTCGAGCCGAAGATGAGGTCGACGCGGGTGCCGGTCCACTTCAGTTTGCCGCTCTTGCGGTCGCGTCCCTCGAACACATTTTCATCGGAGGTCGCTTTCCACTCGGTGCTCATGTCCAGCAGGTTGACGAAGAAATCGTTGGTGAGGGTCTCTGACCGCTTCGTGAAGACGCCATGCTGCGACTTGCCGTGGTTCGCATTCAGCGCGCGCATGCCGCCAATGAGAACCGTCATCTCAGGCGCAGTCAGCGTCAGCAATTGCGCCTTGTCGATCAAAAGCTCCTCGGCCGATACGGCGAATTTGCCCTTGAGGTAGTTGCGGAACCCGTCCGCAACCGGCTCGAGACAGGCGAAGGACTCGTCATCGGTTTGCTCCTGTAAGGCGTCGGTGCGGCCCGGCGCGAAGGGAACCGTCACGTTGTGCCCCGCCTTTTTGGCGGCCTCTTCGACGGCTGCGCAACCGCCGAGGACGATTAGGTCGGCGAGCGGCACCTTCTTGCCGCCGCTTGCCGCGCCGTTGAACTCCTTCTGGATCCCCTCAAGGGTTTCGAGCACGTTCGCCAATTGGGCTGGCTGGTTGACCTGCCAATCCTTCTGCGGGGTCAGGCGGATGCGCGCGCCGTTTGCCCCACCGCGCTTGTCGGAGCCGCGGAAGGTTGCCGCCGAGGCCCAGGCGGTCGAGACAAGCTCTGATATGGAGAGTCCCGAGGCGAGGATTTTGGCTTTGAGGTCAGCGATGTCCTTGGTGTCGATGAGCTTGTGATCGATGGCGGGAACGGGATCTTGCCAGATCAGCTCCTCAGCCGGGACATCGGGGCCGAGATAGCGTGCGCGCGGACCCATGTCGCGGTGCGTCAGCTTGAACCACACCCGCGCGAAGGCATCCGCGAACTCGTCCGGATGCTCGTGAAAGCGCCGGGAGATCTTTTCGTAGGCCGGATCCATCCGCAAAGCGAGGTCCGTGACCAGCATCGTTGGCGCGTGGCGCTTCGACAGGTCGAAGGCATCCGGAATCGTGGCGGCGTCGCCTTTCGCCACAAACTGATACGCGCCGGCCGGACTCTTGATCAGTTCCCATTCATAGCCGAAGAGGTTCTCGAAGAAATTGTTGCTCCAGCGGGTCGGCGTCGTCGTCCAGGTGACCTCGGGGCCACCGCCGATCGCGTCCGGTCCGGTTCCCGAACGAAATCGGCTCTTCCAGCCGAGACCCATCTGCTCGATGGGCGCCGCCTCGGGTTCCGGTCCGACCAGCCTCGGATCGCCGGCGCCGTGGGTCTTGCCGAAGGTATGGCCGCCGGCGATGAGCGCGACGGTCTCCTCGTCGTTCATGGCCATGCGCTTGAAGGTCTCGCGAATGTCGATCGCGGCGGCGCACGGATCCGGCTTGCCGTTCGGCCCTTCCGGATTCACATAGATGAGGCCCATCTGCACGGCGGCCAGAGGATTCTCGAGTTCCCGGTCGCCCGTGTAGCGCTCGTCGGCTAGCCACGTACCCTCCTTGCCCCAATAGACCGCTTCGTCAGGCTCCCAGACATCCGGGCGCCCGCCGCCGAAGCCGAATGTCTTGAAGCCCATCGACTCGAGCGCGACGTTGCCGGCGAGGATCATGAGGTCGGCCCAGGAGATTTTGCTGCCGTATTTCTGCTTGATCGGCCAAAGCAGCCGGCGCGCCTTGTCGAGGTTCGCATTGTCCGGCCAGGAGTTGAGGGGGGCGAAGCGCTGTTGGCCGACGCCGGCGCCGCCGCGGCCATCGCCGATGCGGTAGGTGCCCGCGCCGTGCCACGCCATGCGAATGAAGAGTCCGCCGTAGTGGCCGAAATCCGCGGGCCACCAGTCCTGGCTGTCCGTCATCAGCGCATGCAGGTCCTTCTTCAGCGCTTGGAAGTCGAGCTTCCTGAACTCTCCGGCGTAGTTGAAGGCCTCGCCCATCGGATTGGACAGGGACGAGTTCCGGCGAAGAATATTGAGGTTAAGCTGCCTGGGCCACCAGTCGCTGTTCGACCTCATTGCGAGGTTCGTCGTCCCGTGCACGACCGGGCACTTGCCACCGTTCTTATCAGTCTTCGCGTTCATATTGTCTTCCGAGCCTGTATGGTCAGTACTTTATCTTTCATCTTTAAAAGTCCACTTTGGGGCGGGCATTTTTGATGCGGTCCTTGTTTAGACTCATTTAAAACAAAGACTGCTTCAAGTCAAGGACCGATTCTGCTAATCTCCGAGAGAGGCTTCGGTGCGTCGACACTGTGAGAAGAGCGCGCAAACAAATTGAACCTATGCACGCTGCATCATTGTTGGCGCGGTTGCGTCGACACGGTCTGCGCTTGACCGCGCAGCGCCGGGTGATCGCCGAAGCGCTGGAGGGGGCGCACGTACACCTCACCGCCGACGAGGTGTTTGAGCGTGCCGTCGCGCGCCTGCCCGAGATTAGCCGCGCCACGGTCTACAACACGCTCAACCAGTTGCACGCCCTAGGCGAGGTCCGTGAAATCACTATCGACGCGGGACCGAGGCGTTACGACCCCAACGCCGAAAGACCCCATCAGCATCTGATCTGCGATCGTTGTGGGACGGTTCGCGACGTGGTCCCGCTCGGCGATATTTCTCTGACGACGGGGCAACGATACGGCTTCGCGATCAGCGATATTCAGGTTACCTTCCGAGGCCTCTGTCCCGCGTGTGCGCGGCCTTCGCGGCAGTCCGGGCCTGGCTAGCGGCCCAAGTCGAAAGCGGACCGACCGGGCACTTGCCCGCCTTCTTATCGGTCTTCGCGTTCATATTTTCCCTGGCTGCGATTTTTTAGTGCCTGCCATAGTCGAGCGCGACGCCCTTTCGTTGTGCGAGGATGTAGGCTTCGAGCGCGCGCATCTTCGGATCATTCGGGGCAAGGGTCTTGCCCTTGACCGGGTTCTCGGTACACCAGTCGATC
>JAKAVX010000125.1 GCA_021827465.1 Deltaproteobacteria bacterium
GTGGCTCGGCCGGCTTGCGCGGAAGAAAGATATCGCCTCGCGCGCCGCAACCGTGCTCCGCGAACTCAGAAACCGGGCCGGCTATCTGCAGGAGGTCGGGCTTCAATACCTGACGCTCGAACGGCAGGCGCGGACACTCTCGGGCGGCGAGGCCCAGCGAATCCATCTTGCGAGCGCGCTCGGAAGCCTGCTCGTCGGCACTCTCTACGCGCTCGACGAGCCGACCGTCGGGCTTCATTCCTCCGACGCGCGGCGCCTGCTCGCGGTGCTGCGCCATCTGCGCGACCTCGGGAACACGGTTGTGGTGGTCGAGCACGATCCCGCGATAATCAACGGCGCGGACTTCGCGATCGAACTCGGTCCCGGCGGCGGAAGCGACGGCGGCGCGACGCTCTGGGCGGGCAAGCCGTCGGCGGGCGCGATAAAGAGCGCAATCGGAACGCCGGGGCGAATTCTGATGATGCGCGCGATGGCGCGCGAGCGGCGCTTTACGCGGCGCGATTCGGCGATCAGGATCAGGCGGGCGAGCGAACACAACCTGAAGGGCATCGACGTTGCGATTCCGCTCGGCCGGATGGTCTGCGTAACGGGTCTCTCCGGCTCCGGAAAATCGACGCTTATCGAGAACGTGCTCTACTCGAATTACCTGCGGCGCCAGGGCGAAGCGGTCGAGGCGGGCGAATGCGGGAATATCGAAGGGCTCGATGAGATCGGCGCGATGATCCATATGGGCCAGGAACTTCCGACGCGCTCGATGCGCTCGAATCCGGCCACCTATCTGAAAATTTACGACGATATCCGAAAGCTCTTCGCCGCGACGGCCGAGGCGCGCCGGCTCGGAGTGCAGTCGCGCCATTTCTCGTTCAACGTGCAGGGCGGACGATGCGAACGATGCAGCGGGACCGGAACCGTCACGATCGAGATGCATTTCATGGCGGACCTGGAAGTCCAATGCGACGTGTGCGAAGGCCGCCGCTTCCAGAGCCATATCCTCGCAATCCGCTACCAGAAACTGAATATCGACGACGTGCTCGATCTGACCGTGGACGACGCAATCCGGTTCTTCGCGCAAACTCCCGCGATCGTGCGCCGGCTCGAAGCGCTCAACGCGGTCGGGCTTGGCTACGTCCGGCTCGGGCAGACCACCTCGACGCTCTCGGGCGGCGAAGCGCAGCGGCTCAAGATCGCGCGCTTCCTGCTCGCCGACCTCGAACCCGCGCCAATCGGCCGCAACGGGAAAAAGCTTTCCCGGCTGTTCCTGCTCGACGAGCCGACCACCGGGCTGAGTTCGGTCGATATCCGCGGGCTCATCAAGGTGCTGCAAAGACTCGTCGCGGAAGGCAACAGCGTGGTCGTCATCGAGCACAACCTCGAGTTCATCGCGCACGCCGACTACATAATCGATCTCGGTCCCGGCGGTGGTGGCGAGGGAGGAAGAGTCGTCGCGGCCGGAAGTCCCATCCAGGTGGCAACCTCGGCCAAATCCGTGACAGGAAAAGAACTGCGCCATCTGTTCGGGCTGCGCGCGGGCGCGAGCGCTCGCGAAATCAAGGCGGCGATCGGCAGTGCGGCGAGCGCGTGACCGAGGCCCGCGACACCCGTGATGCCGAAAGACAGCCCTGAACGGCTGGACCGTTACCTGGTCCGTATGGGGCTCGCCTCGTCGCGGCGCGAAGCGCGCGAGATGCTTGAGCAGCGACGCGTGCGTGTGAACGGCGTCATCGCAGGCAAAGCTCGCATCGTCGGCCCGGACGACAAGGTCGAAGTCGAAGCAGCGCCGTCCGCGCGCCCGATAGAGCCGGAAGCGAAGGCGCCGCTTGACCTGCTGTTCGCCGACGAAGCGATGCTGATCGTCAACAAGCCCGGCGGAGTCCCGTGTCATCCGCTGCGTCCCGGCGAGCGGGGAACCGTGATGAACGCAATCGTCGCGCGCTATCCGGAGACCGCTTCGGCGGGTGACAAACCCCTCGAAGGCGGACTGGTGCATCGGCTCGACAACGGGACCTCGGGAGCGCTAATCGTCGCGCGCACCCGGACGGCGTTCGAGGCGCTTCGCCGCGCGATCCGCGGCGGCCTGGTCAAGCGGCGTTATCTTGCCCTCGTTGAGGGACATCCCGAAGCTGAGATGCTTCTCGACGCGCCCGTCGCGCATCATCCGAGAAGCGCGCGCAGGATGGTCGTTGCGGCGGACGAAAGCGAGGCGCAAAAGCTCCGCGCGCGTCGCGCGATCTCACGCGTCCAGCCGCTAAGGCGCGTAGGCCGGGTTTCTTTGGTGCAGGTCTTTCCCACCACCGGCGCACGTCATCAGATTCGCGTGCATCTTGCCGACGCCGGGTTTCCAATCGTCGGCGACACGCTCTACGGCGGTCCTTCGGCGCCTGGTCTCGAACCAGGCCGCTTCTGGCTCCATCTGGCGGAGATCGAGTTGGAATCGCCCGTATCGGGCATAGTGCGCGTCGAAGCCGAGCTTCCCGGCGATCTCAAGGCGATCATCGAGGGGGACGAACCGGCGGTCTGAGCCGGCGCGGCGGTTCGGCCCGTCCGTCACGCGCTCAGTTGCAGGCGCAGGGACGGCAAATCAGGCGTCCCGTGGTTGCGCCGTACTGGCGCAAACGGGCGAGAGTCTGGCCCAGCGCAACGTTTTGCCCAGGGAGCAAGCCCGGCGGGAGCGTTACCCCGGCAGTGGGATTGTAAACGTCACCCGGAATCGTATTCGCTCCCGTAGTCGGAAACGGACCGGTAGTGCCGAACCCGAACGGTGCCGAACCAATCG
Organism: Deltaproteobacteria bacterium; assembly: GCA_021827465.1. The sequence continues at coordinate 2,774 of JAKAVX010000125.1, forward strand.
CCGGCGAGCCGGGATTTATGCTGGCCAGATATCCGATGCACACGCCCTGGGCGGCCTGGTCGGCAAGGAGCGCGTTCGACGCCTGCACCACTCCGACCCATTGCGTGTCTGACCCCGTACCGGAGCAACTGCATCGGAAGGGTCTCGGTGTCGGCGCCGCCATCGGACTGACGACGGTCGGCGCGGGCGCCAGGGCCGGCAGCGCGCTTGCCGGCGTCGGCATCGCGAGCGGTTGTAGCTGCACCGGCGCGGGCGGCGTGACATTTGGCGGCGGCACGGGCGCGAGCGGCGGGGTTGGCGGCCCGGGCGGACCGCCGATCTGCGCCATCGCGGGGCTGGCCTGACCAAGCGCGAGCGCCAGGATCGGCGCGAGCAGAAGACCGAGTGTTCTCTTCGACACGCTCATCTTTTCCCTGTAACGCGATATCCGACGGCGCGTCCTTTGCCTTGTGCTTGTTTGGAAGACATGATGCCCAGCCTTGGGTATAATCGCGAGCCGAGTCGCGCTGTGCAAGCGCTTTACGTCGAGCGGTTCAACTCGCGCGAGAGCCTTCGTACGCCAGCGGCTCGGGTCGAGCCACGGCACATCCTCCCGTCGAGCGGATGTGGGCGGCACGAAGGTCAAGGAGGATCGTGGGAGATGGTTTCTAGAAAATGGATTATCGTGCTTGCCGCGTTTTCGCTTCTGGCAGTGAGTCGGCCTGCGGGAGCAGCGGGACCTGCCGTGCCGGCAGCCGCGGCCACGCCGTCCTATATGCCGCCTCCGGCGACGAGCGGGCCGATTCAACTGAAGGGCATCCCGGTCGGTCCGCAAACTCCGCCGCTCGGGAGCGTTCCGATATCCGCGGGAAACCGCTTCGACGGAACCGGCTCGGTGGCGACATTGCCCAACGTGTTTCTCAAACAATGGTCGCTTGGCCGTGAGATTCCTCCGGAAAGCCTGATCAGCCAGGAGTACCTGCGCACCGCCGAACTGACCGCGCGCGAGATGACTCTCAAGGAAGCGATCTATATCGCGCTCAGGAACAATCCGCAGGTAAAGGCGGTGGAACTGAATCCGGTTTCCGCGATGGAGACCGTGCGTCAGAGCAACGGCGTCTTCGATCCGCTTCTCAGCTCGCAAATCGACGTCAACAAGAGTTCCGTACCGACCAGCTCGATCCTGCAGACCGGCGGAGGCGCCGCGTTCACGCAGAAGTACTACGACTGGAACTTCGGCATTACCAAGGTGCTCTCCTCCACCAACGGAACCGTCGGGCTCGTGTTCGACAACGAGCGCGCGCTGTCCAACTCCTTCTTCGCGTCGATCAATCCGACCTACACGCCGACCATCGCGATGTCGCTTTCGCAACCGTTGCTGCAGAACTTCGGATGGAAGTTCGCGACCATCAATGTCCGTATCGCGGAATCGGGACAGAAGCAGGCGCAGTGGCAATACGAGCAGTCGCTGATGGATTTCGTGCAGCGGGTCGCCGCCGATTACTGGAACGTGGTCCTGGCGGAGGAAAACCTCGCGGTGACGCGCGCGGCGCTCAAATTCAACCAGGATCTCGTGCGCCAGAACCGTATCTCGGTCAGAGTGGGAACGCTCGCGCCGCTCGATCTCCAGGAGGCGCAATCGGCAGCCGCGACCTCCGAAGCCAACGTCTTCACCGCCGAGGCGAACCTCAAGACTGCGCGCGCGCAGCTTCGGCAGGACATCATGTACAACCCGCAGGGAACGTTCCTGCCCGCGGATATCGAGCCTGCGAACAAGCCGAATCCCACCGAAGTGATCAATACGAACGAGGAACACGCGCTCGAACTCGCGGTCGAATACCTGCCGTCGCTGGCCGCGATGCGTGAAGCGATCCGCGGCGCGCTGCTCCAGGTGAAGTACGAAGAGAACCAGACCCTGCCGCAGTTGAACCTTGGAGCACAGTTCGGAATCACCGCGACGGCCGGCAACACAGTCTGCCAGGAGTTGTTCTTCCAGGTTCCCGGTGTTCAAAAGAACTGCGTCGTGTCTGGATCAACGCCACCCATAACAAACAATGGCGTTGCGCTTCCCTTCAGCGGCCTCTACGGCACCGCGCTGAACCGGTTGTGGAACTTCAGCTTCTACAACTATGCCGCGGTGCTTTCGTTCCAGATGCCGCTCGACAACGCGAGCGCCAAGGCCGCACTCGCCCAGGCGCGCGTCTTGTACGCGCAGTCGCGGATGCAATACCGATCGTCGCTGTCGCAGGCGGTCGTCGGAGTGCAGAACGGGGTCGCCAACGTGATCGCCGATCAACGCCGTGTCCAGGCGACCGAGGAGGCCAACTTCTATGCCAAACAGGCACTGCACGACGAGGAAGTGCGGTTCCACGTGGGGATGGCGACGACGCACGACCTGCTCCAGTTCCAGCAGCAGCAGGTCGCGGCCGAGGGCAACCAGGTCCAGGCGGCGATCGATCTCGAGAACGCCAAGCTCAACCTGAAGCACGCCGACGGAACCCTGCTCCAGACCTTCGATATCGAGTTCCAGCTCCAGAACCCGCACGAGACGCCCTGGTACGCGGCGTTCTAGGGCATCGGCTGCGTTGGAAATGGGCCCGAGCGCGGTCATCCTGAGCGCAGCGAGTCTGCGAGCGGAGTCGAAGGATCTCGCGCGGCACTCTTTCGCCGCGTGATTCGCGGAAGTTCCACAGCAAAAAAAAACGCGGCCGCACAGACTGCGGCCGCGACATCTCTCACTCCGGCAGCCTCCGTTCAGGATGACGAGGGAGGAAGCCCGGGTGACTGCCTATGCTTTGTAAGGTTACCTGCGCGATCTCACACTAAATATGCTCGGGTAGCGCTCCGTCAACGACGACTTGCCGGCTCTCGAACTTCCATTCGCCGCCGACCTTGCGCAGCCGATCCGTGTAATGACCCACCGCGGAGAGCGCTCCCTTGCCGTTAAGGCAATGGAAGTACGCGAGGTAGCATCCACCCGTGGCCACGTCGCCGTTCACGCTGAACGCCATGTTGGTCATCATGTGGATCGGCTTGGCGCCGCCGAGCGATTCCTTGTAGATGGCGGTGAAGCGCCTTAGCCCGTCGCGCCCGGCGTGGCGTCCGAAGCGCGAGCTTTCGAAGACGCCGTCCTCGGTGAAGCATTCGAGCCATTCGTTCCACTGCCCGTTGTCAATCGTGTGCGCATAGCGCGCGTACAGTTCGCGGATTTGCTCGCGGTCTTCCCATGTCCCCATGCCGGTAGCCATTTTGATTGACCTCCAGAACCGTCCGCCCCGGGACGGCGATTATATGACGTTCGCGTCGCGAAGCCGGGCGATATCGTCCCATCCGTAACCGAGCATCTCGGTAAGGATCGCCTCGGTATGCTCGCCGAGTTCCGGCGCATGGCCGCGCGGGTTTCCCGGCGTCTCGCTGAGCCTGACCGGCAAGCCGACCAGTTGGATACCGCCGAGCACCGGATGCTCGTAGTCGACGACGTACTGATTGCTCTGGACCTGCGGGTCCTTTGGCAGGTCGGAGACCGAATTCACGATCGTATAGATGAAGTCGCCGCCTTCCTTGAGGATGCGCATCCATTCCTCGCGCGGCTTCTCGGCAAACCTGCGGTCGAAAATTTGGATCGCCGCCGCGGCGTTCTGCCCCCGCGAGCGGATGTCCTTGAAGCGCGGATCGTCGACAAGCTCGGCGAGTCCGAGCGCGGTGCAAATGTCCTTCCAGTAGCGATCCGCCTGGAGCATCCCGAGGCAAATCCACTTGTCGTCGGCGCATCGGTAATGGTTCCAGAGCGGATTGAAAGCCTCGGTGCGCGAATTGCGCGCCAATTCCATCCCCATGAACGTGCGCGCCGACAGGTTGAGTCCCTGAAGCGCGATCATCGAGCCGAGATGGGACGCGTCAACCGTCTGCCCCACTCCGTGCCGCTCTCGCGCAAGGAGCGCCGCGAGAACGCCGTAGGCGAGCATGATCGCGCCCATCTGATCGGCGACGCCGCCGAAGATATACGACGGGTCCGAGCCGGGCGCGCCGATCGCATTCATGATTCCCGAGCGCGCCTGCCCGAGATAATCGAACGACGGCTCGGCGCTGTCAGGGCCTTCGGGTCCGTAACCGGTGGAGTTGGCGTAGATGAGGCGCGGGTTGTGCGCGCGCAGCGATTCGTAGTCGAGCCCGAGGCGCTTCGCCACGCCCTTTCGGAAATTCTGCACGAAAACGTCGCTGCGCGCGGCGAGCCGGTAGACGATCTCGCGCGCCTCGGGACGCTTGAGATCGAGCGCGACACTCTTCTTGTGCCGGTTGTTGGCCTCGAAGTAGAAATTGCGGCCGCTGCGGTCGGTCGATTGGCCGGCGACCGCGAAAATGCCGCGGCCCGGGTCGCCACGCTCGCGTTCTTCGAGCTTGATAACTTCCGCG
>JAKAVX010000126.1 GCA_021827465.1 Deltaproteobacteria bacterium
CTTCAATTGCAAGGCGGTTGGGACGTAGCAGGTCAGCACGCCGCCGGGCCTGAGTGCGCGTGCGGCGACGTCCAATGCGCGCCAGGGTTCCGGCAGGTCGAGGAACATCCGATCGACGCCGGTCTCCTCGAAACCTTCATAGAGATCGCGCAGCCGAAGTGTCCAGTTGGGCGCCTCGCCGAAGAAGGTTGCCACGTTTTTGCGCGCGGCGTTGGCGAAGTCCTCGCGGATTTCATACGAGATGACGCGGCCCGCCGGCCCGACCGCGCGAAGCAGCGCGATCGTAAGCGCGCCTGCGCCGGTGCCGCCCTCGATAACCGTCGCGCCGGGGAAAACGTCGCCCCATACCAGAAGCGGACCGGTATCCTTGGGATAGATCACCTGGGCCGCGCGGGGCAGAAACGGGATCAGGTCGGCGTAAGTCGGGCGTATCGCGAGAAAAGTCTCGCCGGTCGAGAATTTCACTCGCGAACCTTCTTCGAGTCCGATAATGTCGTCCGAACCTGTCTCGCCGCGAATCGAAAGCTTGTGGCCGGGGCGCAGCAGCTTCAGGTAGCTCCTGGCCTTGCGGTCGATGAAGAGAACGGGGTCGTTTGCTTTGAATCTTGAATCCAATGTGAAGATAACGCTTAAGCCAGCGCCGGGGCAGGTGCAACACGGCGTGCGGCTATTGACTGCGCTATAGGGTCGCCATTAGCTTTACCGATGGACCCGGTCTCCGAGGACGAGCCAAGGCCGGGTCGTCTTATATGTTTCGGAGCGTCCAATTGAATTGACACTGACCCAGGGCATCCTTCGGGGCGCGTCGGGCCGCTCATGATCCAACCGACTCGAAAATCCAGGCCCTGGACATCGATACAGAATGGCTGAGAAAAAGGCTAAGACTGCCGAGAAGAATCCCGGCGAAGTTCAGCACAAGCACATGTGCCCGCAGTGCGGGGCCGAAAGCAAGGTGACGTTCTTCACCGGATTCGGCCGCAAAGGCTTCTTTTTGGTCTGCGAAAAAGCCTGCGGTTACACGGGTCGAATCCGCTGACGGAGGTTTTGCGAGCGATGGCTAAGACGCGCAAGACCAGGAGCTCGAAGGGCGAGCGCTATGGTGGTTTCGACGACCTCGCCGAAGAGAGCGAGGAAGATGCGGACTTACCCAAGGACGAAGCGGGCAGGCGCAAGATAAAGCGCCAGTACACCGACCTGCTCGGGATCCGTATCGAAAAATTGCGCGGACGAATCCTGAACCGGGAGCGAATCAACAAGACCATCGAGGGCATCTACTTCATCTGCGCCGACTGCATGAAGGTGTGCCATTCGCTCGACGAAGGACTGGTCGAGGACGCGAACAACAAGCAGAACCTGTGTACGACTTGCAGCAAGGCGCACAACCAGGCGGCGCCCCCCGAGGCCCGTTCGCCCGCGCCGTCGCCTTCCCGTTCCCCGCGCAAGAGGGCTTCGGCTTGATCCGCCGGCCCGATTGGCGGGCATGGCAGCAATGATATAGAGGGCCGATGTCACTTCAGATCATCCCGCCGGACATCAACATCGACTTTGTCGGCAAGCGTCATTTTTTCGTTGGCCTTTCCACCCTGATCAACCTCGCGGCGATAATCCTGCTGATCACGGTGGGCCTCAATTACGGGGTCGACTTCTCGGGTGGCAGCCTGGTTCAGCTCGACTTCACGCGGGCGACTAACGGCGACCAGATACGGCACGCGCTGGCTCCGCTGGGGCTCGGCGAGATCACGGTGCAGGATTTCGGCAAGACCGGGTTCGAGTACCTGCTCCGCTTCGAGAAGGTCAGACGCATCAAGAGCCTGGGCGCCGATATCGACGGAGCGCTCGGCAAGGCTTACGGAGCGGGCGTGGGCAAGGTGGTGCGGGTCGAGACCGTCGGCGCCAAGGTCAGCAAGGATCTCAAGCGCGACGCTGTCGGCGCGGTGGTTATCGCGACCATCTTCATGGGCACATTTATCGCGTGGCAGTTCCGCCGCGTGAGCTGGAGCTTCGGAACCGGCGCCGTAATCGCCCTTGTCCATGACGTTCTGGTGGTGACCTGCGCGCTGGTGATAAGCAGGCTCCAGTTCGACTTGACCACGCTTGCGGCACTGCTCACTGTTATCGGTTATTCGGTCCACGACACGATTATCGTTTCCGACCGGATCCGCGAGGACGCGGCCAAACGCCGGCGCGAGAGTCTCGCCTCGGTCATGAACCGCGCCATCAACGAAACCCTCTCACGAACCATCCTGACTTCGGGCACCGCGATCGCGGTCTTGATCGCGCTGCTCGCGCTCGGCGGGCCGATTCTGAGGCCCTCGGCCTTCACGCTCCTGGTCGGGTTCATTACCGGCACCTATTCGTCGATCTATATCGCCAGCCCGGTGGTGCTTTTCTGGGAGAGCCGCGTGAAGGTAAAACCCCAGAGCGCGCGCGCCGCCTGAGCGTGCGGGCCGCGTTTTCCCGCTCGGCCCCTGGCGATGCATCTTAATACCGGACGCGGCCGCTACCGGCTCGCGATCGTTGGCGAGCCTGAGCGCCTTCCCGACGCGCTCGCGATGACGCTTGCGCTTGAACAGGCCGACGGCATGGAAAGGGTGGTCTTTCGATGCAGGATCGGCGCGCACTTGCTTGGCGCGGCGCCGGATGCGCTCGATGCCGAGTCGATACTTGCGCGGCTTGCGCCGTGGATCGAACGCGAATTCGAGCAGACGCGCGAACTCGCGCTGAAATCGATACGGGGCGAGCGGAAGCTTCTGGAACTCGTGTTCGACGAGTCGAATCGCGGCCCGTTCTGACAAATCGAGGAGTTCGAGAGGCGCCCGCCGGGTTGCGTTGGGCGGCTTAATCGCGCACCCGATAAAGGAGCCTGGCCGATGGGAATCCAGATAAGGCCTGCCACCGACAGTGACAGTGCGGAATTGGCGCGAATGGTCGGCGAGATGGCGGCGTATCACGAATCCATAGACGACAGGGTGCGGTTCGACTGGAAGGAAATCCGCGACGCCGACCGATGGCTCAAGCTGGTCCTCGGACGCGACCATCATGCGGTCTGGGTAGCCGACCACGGCGACGGAATCCTGGTCGGCTACCTGTGGGTGCATCTGCGCCGCCTGCGCGAGGGCTACCAGCCCCCGGTCGTCGGTTATATCAGCCACGCTTTTCTTGAGGAGCACTGGCGTGGTAAAGGGCTAATGCGCCAGATGCTCGATATTGCCTACGACTGGTTTCGTGCCAAGGGGATGACCGTCGTGACGCTCGACGTCAACCATCGCAATTGGTCGGGTTCGGCGGCGTGGTATCGGTTCGGTTTTCAGGACTGGAGCCACGAGCGCCGGCTCGAACTGAAACCCCAGCCTTCAGGAAACGAACCCGGTTCTTGACCTCTCGGTAAGGGCCGGTTTTCCCTTGACAACAGTGCAGAATCGCCTTACTAGACTTGAAGGGTCCAGTATTCCGCTGGGCCCCGGTATTTCATTTGACACGAGGACGCTGTGGACTATACTGGACTCACGAGGTCCACTAATATTGGCAGTATCTGCAGTATCCAGGGAGCGAGAGCGACCGAGGGCTAGCGATGGTTAAGCTACCCATCTACATGGACAATCATGCCACGACCCCTGTCGATCCCAGGGTGCTCGAGGCGATGTTGCCGTATTTCACGACCAAGTTTGGAAACGCCGCGAGCCGTAACCATAGCTTTGGATGGGAAGCGGAAGAGGCGGTTGATGCGGCGCGCAATCAGATCGCGGCGCTTGTCGGCGGCAAGTCGAAGGAGATCATCTTCACCAGCGGCGCGACCGAGTCCGACAACCTCGCGATAAAGGGCGTCGCCGAGTTTTACAAGGAAAAGGGCAACCACATCATCACCTGCGTGACCGAGCACAAGGCGGTGCTCGACAGTTGTCGCGCGCTCGAACGACAGGGCAAGGCGATCGTCACCTACCTGCCGGTCGATAAGTACGGGATGGTTGACCCGGACGACATCCGCAAGGCGATTACCGACAAGACCGTGCTGATCTCGATCATGTACGCGAACAACGAGGTCGGCACGATTCATCCGATTCGCGAGATTGGCAAAATCGCGAAGGAAAAGGGAATCATTTTCCACTGCGACGGGGTGCAGGCGGCTGGCAAGATCCCGGTCAACGTCGAAGCGGACGGAATCGACCTGCTCGCGATGAGCGGGCACAAGATTTACGGGCCCAAGGGTATCGGCGCGCTATGGGTGCGCTCGCGCGGGCCGCGCGTCAGGCTCACGCCGATTATAGACGGCGGCGGTCATGAGCGCGGGATGCGCTCGGGGACGTTGAACGTCCCGGGTATCGTCGGCTTCGGCAAGGCGTGCGAGATAGCGCAGGCCGGGATGGTCGAAGAGACAGCGCGTCTGGCCGACCTTCGCAACAAGCTCCAGGCCGGGCTCTTCGAGCGGCTGGACGAGATTTACCTGAACGGGCATCCGACCGAACGGCTTCCCGGCAACCTGAACCTGAGCTTTGCCTACGTCGAGGGCGAATCGCTCCTGATGGGCATAAGCGACGTCGCAGTGAGTTCTGGCTCGGCCTGCACGTCGGCGACGCTCGAGCCCTCGTATGTGATCCGGGCGCTTGGAATCAACGAGGAGCTTGCGCACAGCTCGATCCGGTTCGGGCTCGGCCGCTTCAACACCGAAGAAGAAGTCGATTACGTGACCGAGCGAATCACCAAGGAAGTCAGACGGCTCCGCGACATGTCGCCGCTTTACGAGATGGCCAAGGAAGGCATCGATCTGAAATCCGTCCAATGGAAGGCGGAATAGCGAGGCTTTAAGCGGACGGAGGAAATCATGGCTTATTCCGACAAGGTTCTCGACCATTACAATAATCCGCGCAACGTAGGTTCCTTTTCCAAGGAAGACGCCGACGTCGGCACCGGCGTGGTCGGCGCGCCGGAATGCGGCGACGTGATGAAGCTGCAGCTCAAGATCAGCGACAGCGGCGTGATCCAGGACGCGCGGTTCAAGACCTTCGGGTGCGGCAGCGCGATCGCGAGCTCGAGCTACGTCACTGAACTCGTCAAGGGCAGGCATATCGACGAGGCGATGGCTATAAAGAACACGGTTATCGTCAAAGAGCTGAACTTGCCGCCGGTCAAAATCCATTGCTCCGTGCTGGCCGAAGACGCGATCAAGGCCGCGATCACTGACTGGAAAACGCGAAAGGGCGTCACGGCGAACGATACGAAGAACGAGCCTGCGAAGGCGGCGGGGAGCGGCGAGTAAGGAACCGGGCGATGCTGACGCTGTCGGACACCGCGGTCCGCAAAATCAAGGAACTGGTCGCCGACAAGGGCGGAGAAGCGGGATTGCGCGTCAAGGTCGTGGGCGGAGGATGCTCGGGCTTGCAGTACCGGATGGAGCTCGACTCCGCCAAGGAACGTGACAAGGTCTTCGAGCGCGACGGAGCGAAGCTCATCGTCGACAAGAAGAGTTTTCTTTATCTGAACGGATCGGAGCTGGATTTCACCGAGGAACTGATGTCCTCGGGCTTCCGGCTGGTAAATCCACAAGTGAAGCGAACCTGCGGATGCGGGGAATCGTTCGTCGTATGAACGAGCAGGCGCGCAGTAGGCAGTTGGATGACACTTCAATGCCCGTCATGCGGGCGAGAACAAGAGCCGCAACTTATCTGCCAGCAATGCGGGATGCCACTCCCGGTTGAGCTGGACTGCTTTGCCGCGCTCGGACTCCCACGAAAATTGACGATGGATCTGCCGGCGCTCGAAGAGCGCTCTCACGACTTGGGCAAAAGAATTCACCCCGACCGGTTCGCTTCGAGTCCGCCCCGGGTCCGCAGCGCAAGCCTGAGCGGCGCGGCGCTGCTCACGCGCAGCTACCGCACCCTTCGCGATCCCGTGAGCCGCGGCCTTTACTGGCTGGAACTTAACGGCGAGAAGCTTGCCGAGAACAACAAGCGGGTGCCTCCCGAACTCGCGGAAACCGTATTCGAGGTCCAGGAGCAGCTCGCCGAACTGCACGAAGCGGGCGGCGTCGACGACGGCGCGCTCCGGCGCGAGGTCGAGAAAAGGCGCGTCGAGATGGGCAACGCGATGGACGAGTTGCGCGAGAAGCTCGCGCGGAACTTCACCCGATGGGACCTGAGCGACGGCTCCGACCGCGCGGAGCTGGTCGCGGAACTCAAGACCACGCTCTCGAAAATCGCCTACATGAGAACCCTGATACGCGACGTCGATCGCGAACTCGAGAGCCCCAAGGCAGACTGAAGAAAGATGTCCCGGATATTCGGCATAGATCTCGGAACCACGAACAGCCTTATCGCCGTCATTGAAGGCGACAAGACGCGCGTGATTGCCGATCCCAATACGAACGGCGCGCTGCTGCCGTCGGTGGTGGCGATTGCGCCCGACGGCCGCGTTTACCTCGGCGAGGAAGCGATCGCGATGGAACCGCGGCTCAGCCGCGAGGAACAAGGCCGCGTGAGTGCGGTCGGCTTCCCCGGCCGCGAGTACGGCGCGGTCATCCGCTCGGTCAAGCGTTACATGGGACTTGGCGGCGGCGAGGTCGCCGAGCAGGAGCGCAAGCGCTACGCGTTCGCCGACCTGTCGGGCCCGGTGGTTCGTTTCAAGATTGGAAAGCGGGTTTACACGCCTCCACAGATCTCGGCCGAGATCCTGCGCGCGCTCAAGCTTCGCGCCGAGGCGGCGCTCGGAGAAACCGTCGAGCGCGTAGTAATCACGGTGCCCGCCTACTTCAACGACGGGCAGCGCCAGGCGACCAAGGACGCGGGACGGCTGGCGGGGCTCGAAGTGGTCAGGCTCGTCAACGAACCGACCGCGGCCTCGCTTGCCTACGGGCTGAACCAACTCGCCGAGGGCAAAGTGGCGGTTTATGATCTCGGCGGCGGCACTTTCGACGTCTCGATCCTGAATATCAAGGGCGGCGTGTTCGAGGTGCTCGCGACCAACGGCGACACCCACCTGGGCGGCGACGATATCGACCACGCGCTGATCGATTGGATGCTCGAAGGGATGGCCGAAGAGCTCAAGGCCGACCGCCATGTCTGGAACAGCGCGCGCCATGTCGCCGAAGAAGCGAAGAAGCGGCTGAGCTCGATCGAAGAGACCGAGCTTGTCCTGGAACTT
>JAKAVX010000127.1 GCA_021827465.1 Deltaproteobacteria bacterium
CGGAGACCCTGGACTGCGTGGAGATGGCGCACAAGGCCGGTTATTCGTGCGTGATCTCGCACCGTTCGGGCGAAACCGAAGATACGAGCATCGCCGATATCGCAGTCGCCGCCGCCATCGGTCAGATCAAAACCGGCTCGCTCTCACGCAGCGATCGCATCGCGAAGTACAACCGCCTGATGGCGATCGAGGAAGAGCTGGGGCAGGCTGCACGTTTCCCCGGGCGAAAGGCATTGGAAGCGCCTGGCCGCTGACGGGCCCGTAGCTCAGCGGTAGAGCGGCCGGCTCATAACTGGTTGCGCGTAGGTTCGAATCCTACCGGGCCCACTCTTCGGCTTGACAGGCCGCCCGTTCGTGGAGTACGAATAGGCGGTCTGCCGACCCGCGGCGCCATCGTCTATCGGTTAGGACAGCGCCCTTTCAAGGCGCAGAGACGGGTTCGATTCCCGTTGGCGCTACCAAATTCGGCCTGATTTTGCAAGGGGATGCGCTGCATCCGGCGACGACGTCGCGGTCTTGGCTCGGGGCGTGGTCATCAATGGCTGCGTTCTGGCGAATAGCGCACCGCTGGCGCTCGACCGATCCGATCGCGGGCTCACGGCATGGCCCGCGGGGCGGTATCATCTCGGGCCGAACCAGCTCTGGCTGTACGCCGGCAATCCGCGAAGCTGGGATTCCGCTATTGGGGTCCGGCGACCACAACGAGCATCGTGGCCAGGGCGGTTCCGCTACTGACAGTCCCGTCGTTCCGCTCTACGAGCGGGGAGCCGGGGTTCCGGCGCGGCGCGCTTCGCTGGCGCCGCATCCTCGCCCGGCTTTGGCTTCTCGCTTAGCTTAGGACCTGAGGCTCCGGCTCGAAGCCGGCGGCGCTTGACCAGGGCGTCCCGCTGAGGTACTCTGGAGCAGAGGCAGGGGCATATAAGGGGGCATGCGCAAGGGCGTCCCGACCCACAGCCTCGAAGAGGATGAATATGCCGCTGACAGCGCGAGTGCAAGTTGCAAAGGTTTTGGAAAAGGTTCATGACCGGGTCTATCACACGGAGGACGCCGCATTGGTCAAAGACTTAGCGCACGCGCTTGGGCGTCCTACTCTCGCGCGTTTGACGGATACGCCGGATCTCAAAACGATCACCCGGTGGTCGATGGGCCGCAACCGCCCGTCCGCCGATCGTCTTGATCGACTGCGGCATGCCGCGATGGCATATTATGCATTAATTGATTTTGGACTCACCCCAACAAATGCCGAGCAATGGTTTCGTGGAGCGAATCCCGTACTCGATTTTGCGATGCCCGTCGACGTATTACGCGAGGGCCGGTACGCCGACGTCTTAAGCGCCGTAAGAAATCACGCGAGCGAGTAGCACTTTCACACGTGTACTACCGACTTTCCGAATTTTGGCGCGTGGGATACCATGCGTCGCCTCTCGACGTCTCGCTCGAATACCAGGACGGTTCAGGACGCTTTGACGATCCGGAGCGCAAGCTTACCGTGCTCTACGGCGGTGATTCAGCGACGACGTGTATCCTTGAGGTGGCGCTGCCGTGGAAACCGCATGTCGATGCATCTTACGTTCGGCAGGCAGAAGCACCCAGCGAAGACATGGATACGGACGAACAGCGCCTCGCGCTTGACCAGGCTGAACGCGACCGTGAAATTGCGGAGCGGCCGCCTGCCATGCCGACGTCGCTCTACGACAAATCCAAGGTCTTCGCTCAGCTCGCAAAGCCGATCGTGCTCTGCGACCTCGACGACGTATCGGTTCGTACTCAGCTCTCGAAAGTTGCCGTCGTAAGCGCCACGATGGCCGCATGCAACGTTCCTCAACTCGACCGATCTGTGATCATGGCTCAGGGCCCGCACTTGGAAATAACGCGCGCCATCTCTGGCTTTCTCATGCGCGAAGCATTTGGCGGAAACCAGTTCGCCGGAATTCGCACGATCTCTCGCTGGAAGGGTGAGGTATTCGTTCTTTTCCAAGATAGATATGAGCTTGCCTCACCATTGGTCGGGCCTATTCGTTTGCATCGCGAAGATCCGGATGTCATCCGAGCCGCGACGATGACTGGTCTGGTCCCGTAGTCAATGCTGTTGGTGCGACTGAGTTGACACACGCATCGCAGGGCCCCAACGGTGCCGCCCCCGCTCCGCGTCAGGATGATCGAATCACGCGCCTCATCGACAACGGCGTTGGCCTGAACACATTCAATGTGCTGCGCGAGCTTAACGCGATCGCCACCACTGCCCGAGAGAACGATCCTTCACTCGAGCGGGCCGCGCACTGCGAAGCCAACGTCCTGACCATCTTTGAAGACGCCAACAGCCTCAGCCGCTTCGGGCCGGATCTCCAGCACTACCTGAACGAAACCGACATTCCGTATCTCCGAGAGCGCGCCGCTGCTACGGCGGACCCACGGGCGCGCGCACGCTACACGCACGCGATCGTCAAAATGACCAACCGCCACGACGACGGGAACGCCGCAGTCGATGCGGCGATCGACGCCTTGCGCACCGCAAGGTCAAGCTCGGAAACCGGTACCAAAAGCGCCGAGGATTTTCACACGCTCGTCGACGTCTATCCACTCGCGTTTCGGCTCGCACGACGCTTTCGCGCCACGGAGCGTCTCCTTGAAGAAGGAATCGCGTTCCTGGGTGAGGCCGACAGCCCATTCGTCCATGCACAGACGCGACTCTTCTCGCTTATCATTGCTGAAGTACGCTTCACCGACGATCACGCGCACAGGATGCGCGATGCTTCCATCCGTCTCATCTATGATGCGGGCGGCGAGCACGGCGACGTAATCTCCGTAGCCACGTCGGCCCGTCGTCTTGCCGATCGCTTGGGCGAGCCGCATCAGCCGTGGCTAGAAGCTGAAGCGAAGGCGCTTGAGGCTCGACTTGAATACAACCAGCATCCCTTGCTGGTGCAGATGCTCTGTAACCGGCTTCTTCGAATTTATCAGATTCTCGGGGATGAGCCAAGGTCGACGGCGACGATCGCTCGCGGGCGCGCGGCCAGCGCCGACATGGAATACACCGTCGTCTCCGTCGAACTGGAAGGAGCAGAAGAAAGCGAAGCTACGTACCGCGCGCATGCGCGCGAAGTATATGCGAAGTATGGGCCGTTCGGGGCCCTTGCATGGCTGGCCACAAACGCGCTCTTCCCGAAGGTCAAAGACGTCCAACGCGCGATGGCCGACCTCGAAGCCAAGGGCATTGGAACCTTCAGGAAAATAGCAACAACCCTTGTATCGGCCGATGAGCGATTGATTGCGCAAGATCCGCCAAACTATGCGTTCGATGAACAATACAGCATTGCGTGGAGACTCGCGGTACAAGCGAATGCCATGTACCTGGAGGAGTTTTTCAATGCCGGCTTGAGGCTGAACCACATTGTTGAGTTCCTTCGTGCGTCATGGTTCGGTGCCGACGAGAATAGGACCGATGCCGCAATTGTGCCGAACGATCTGGTGGATCTCCTCAGGCCTCCACTTCGCCTTTTCTTTGATGTGCTTGATGGCGATGACGAACTCCGCATACCGGCACTCGATTCGCTCGCATTGCGTTTTGAAGCCGTGCTCCGTAAACTAGCGCGCCTGGCCGGAGTTCCGCATGTGCGGGCGACCGACCGTGAAAACCGCCCACTGATCGAGCATGCGGGACTCGAACTGCTCGATCGCGAGCGGATGATCGCGGTCGCGGGTGCGGATCTCGTGGCGTTCGCGAAGCATACGCTTGTGCGTGCTCCAGAAGGCCTGCGGGATCGCATAGGGCACGCGATCCTCCACTTCGGCGACTACGGAATCCTCGACCTGTATGCGATGCTCCTCCTCCTCCTCCGCTTCGCAGCCATCGTCACACGCGCTGCAGAAACCGTGCGCAAGGAGACGTGTTTATAAAGTGTACGTGCTGCGTGGGATGATTTCGTTGTTCGTGAAGACGGTAACAGAGAGCCAACGATGAGCGTGCGAAGCGAGGGGATAGGCGATTGGACGTGACCACTCGTCGGCAGATTGACCGGCTAGGGCGAATGCTTGTGCACCGTCAAGGCAGGCATGAAGGCGCGTATGTACTGCTCACGGGCGCGGGGGCGTCCATCAGTAGCGGCTACCCGTCGGGATCAAGGGTCCGCGACGAATATCTTCAGTTTCTTTATGGGAAGCTGGACGTGCAGCAGCTAGCTCGCCTATTTCAGGAAGAGTTTGGTGAAGCAGCTTCGTTCAGCGCGGTGTCTGGCCGGATGAAGCAGCGGTTTGCAGAAGACAGTATGCGGGCGGTGATAGGTCCTCTATTCCAATCTGCCACGCCCAATGCAGCGTATAAGAAACTAAGTGGACTGATCGACAACCGTTTCTTCGCACTTGATGTTTTTACGACCAATTGGGACCCCGCTCTCGAAACTTGTGTTGAACGGGCAAAACCAGTTGTGGAAGTTGCAGACATGCGCATTGGCACGGAATGGCATTTCAAGATACATAAGCTACATGGAACCTTCGATCGCCCCGAGACCCTCGTTTGGGATCAAGATGTCCTTAGAAAGTGGCAGATCGACAAGCTGCGTGCAGAGCTCTACGAGCATCCCCTCCTGGTAATCGGGTACTCGGCTTCTGACCGTGATGTTATGGACGCCATACTACCTGCGATCAGGGAATCGCCGATCAGGGAGGCTTGGGTCGTTGGGCTTTCAAGTGACAAAGCGCCATCTGCCGAAATCCGGTCGCTCCTTGAGGCAGCTGACAAACCTAATAACTACATCAATGCGTCCTTTGATGAGTTCATCGATGAGTTTTGCAAAGCAGTGGAAGCGAAACGGCGCGAAATGCGCGCCAGCGACATATCGATGGCGCGATTTGTTCCGTTTACGGGGAACGTCTATAGGGTGGTGCGGGTTGGATTCCCGTGGAAACCACCCCAGGCAATGATGGTCGGGGGGCGTTTTCACTCAGCGGGAGGTCATGTACTCTACGCAGCATCTACACCAGAACTAGCGTTTGACGAACTACAGAGCGTCTTTAGGCCGACGGCAGAAATCGAAGATTTAGTGCCGCCGGCAGCACGTCTGTCAAGCGATCCAGACGCCCGCCCGTGGACTTTGGTTGAGCTGAAACTCAATCTGCACAAATGCCTCGATCTCAGGTCCGAGAAGACTCGTCGCGAATGGGAGGTTGACCTACACGATCTCGTTGGAAGCGATTTGTCCGTCTCTCAAGGCCTAGCAGTTAGGGCGCGCGAAGCCGGCGCGGAAGGCATTGTTGCGCCCTCCCGACTCTCCTCAAATGCAGCCAGCATTGCGGTCTTTTCTGATGCACTCTTGACTGAGAGCAGCATCAGCATTGTACGACAACTGCCTATGGACGATTGACGAAGTTCCTGACCTAGCGAGTCCTTGCGCCGCCGTCGTCTAACGGCCGTCTAACGGATTTCGCGAAAAATGCCGGGATTCGAGGGGATGAGCCGGGACTCGGAAACGCGAAAACCCTTACCGGACGGGACTTTCCGGTAATCGACGGGAGCGGCCGGGACCCCGATTCACGGGTTCGATTCCCGTTGGCGCTACCAAAAAACGCTCGAGTTTACGGGCGTTTTTTCTGTCGGATTCGGGTTGTCTACCCAAGTGTCTAGCTAAGGCGTTTTCCGGGCTTCGAAGAACGTTCCCGATCACGTCGACGGTCGCACGCTGCCGTTCGCTGACCACGTGCGCGTAGATCCGCAACGTCGTAGAAGCGTCTGCGTGACCAAGAGTCGAGCTTGTAGCGCGAACGTCTACTCCCCCCGCCAGAAGCCATGTGGCTGTCGTATGGCGCAGCGTGTGAAGCGTACAGCCCCGGAGTCCGAACCGTGCCGCAGCACGCCGGAATGCGCCCGTTACCGCCATCGGGCGTAGGCGACAGCCGTTTCAGTCTGGGAACATCAAATCGTGGTCCTCGTACGCGCTGCCCACGGCGAGCCGATCCGTCTCGCGTTGCGCTGCCTGAGAAGCCAGCGCTTCCTTCGCGAGCGCAGAAGGCAGGTCGGACATATTGGGAATACCAGCTCAGTCGTTGACTCCTGCCAGGTCGCGCAAGGGCGATTCGGCCATGCGTGGAAGAAATATCCGTGGAGCAGTTAAACCGAGACGCGCGCAAGAATCGCGACTACTGGGACCAGCAGAGCGACGACTATGAGGCGCAGCACGCGGAGCAGCTGACACGTGAGCCAATGGCGTGGGGATGTTGGTCGGCTCCGGAGTCGCAGCTCAATGTGCTCGGCAACGTTACCGGAAAAGACGTGCTCGAATTGGGTTGCGGAGCAGCACGTTGGGGCATTGCGCTCGCGAAGCGTGGCGCGCGTGTTGTGGGACTCGACAATTCCGAGCGGCAGCTCGAACACGCGCGACGGAATATGCGCGAGGCCGGCGTCGATTTTCCGCTCATTCATGCAAGCGCGGATGCGGTTCCTTTGGCAAACGCCTCGTTCGACATCGTATTCTGCGACCACGGCGCGATGACGTTCTGCGACCCGTATCATACGGTGCCCGAAGCAGGGCGCATAATTCGTCCGGGCGGGCTGCTCGCATTCTCCGCTGCAACACCGATCCTGACCGTCTGTTGGAGCGAATCCGAAGATCGCGTCGATGACCGCCTGCACGCGAACTATTTCGAACAGCGGCGTTTCGAGGATGACTCTAGCGTCAACTTTTCGCTCCCCTACGGCGAATGGATCGCGCTATTTCGCCGGAGCGGATTTATCATCGAGGATTTGATCGAATTGCGGCCGCCCGACGATGCGCAGACGAGCTATACGGCCTATGCACCGATTGCGTGGGCGCGCGCATGGCCAGCAGAGCAGATCTGGCGCGTCAAGAAATTGGGGCATGCGCTATCGTGAGGCATCGACTGCATGCGCTTCGGTGCGGGCAAGGACGGTTGGTTTCCGACAGGAGCCGGCCACTGATTCCGAAGACCTTAATGGTTACGCTCTCATGCGCCCCAATAACGCACTCCTTATCTGCCGAGTATGACGTCGATCCCCGCAAGGACGAGTTTAAGCTTCGCCGCAGGGAGCCGGCCGACGCGTTCAGTGAGCGTGCCTTTGTCGATAGTAACGATCGCCGAAACGTTGGCCACCGAGTCC
>JAKAVX010000128.1 GCA_021827465.1 Deltaproteobacteria bacterium
ATGCGCCGCGTCAAGGGGATAGGCCGCCCGCAGACGATCGTGCGCATCACCGACGGCGGGCGCGAGCGGTTCCTCGAATACATCGATGCGCTCGAGGCCGTCGTGCGCGACGTTCAGCGCGCCCGCCGGCGCGGCGGCTCGCCCGCGCAGACGGTGCCGGCCAGCACGACGTAGCGCAGTTCCCGCTCTCGGTCCCCGCCGATCGGGTCGCCCTCCGCGGGCGCTCGGCTTTGCTGTGTGCAGTCGAAAACGCAAGCGCTGGCGGAATCGAAACTGAAGACCGGCATGATGGTGGGTGATGCTCCGTCCGCCTCGTGTCGTTTGGTGCGGAAGATCGCCCGTTTTCGTGTCGTCCGGTGTCGCTCGGTCCGGCTCGTGGCAACCAGTTCGTGCCACAGCGGTGCCACGTCTAAACGGGAAGGGCTGCTCCCCCGAACGCGCAGCCAGGGATCCGTTTGGGGTTCTGGCCCAAAAGACTCGCGAAAGCGGTCTAGAAACGCCGCCTACTCGCAGAAGCGTACGCGGCAACGATGCGCTGATCGCCAGATGTGGAGGAGTGGTCGTCGTTCGAGTGCTCCTTGCAGAAGCGGCCGAACCTGCCTTCAAACTCAATCCCGATGCGTGCGCAAGTCGGACAGATGCACCACTGCTGCATCTTGTCCCAGTATGGCCCGAAGGAATCTTCCGGCATTTCTCGGTTCCACGCTATTGGTCTCCGAGTTACGAAACGCTTACGCCTCGGCGCAATATCGAAGCGAAGGACCTCATAAAGCAATTTGCCGTCCTTGTCCTGATACGGGTAAACGCTTTCCGTGAATTCTCCCTCCACCAGGTCAGGGCCAACCATTGGCAACCACGCATCGCGCGTCGCGACGCTTCCCCACATCCCATAGCACACCCACAGGTCCGCGTCGCCTGGCACGCTTCCAGCGAATATCAAGACCGGCGTTTGCGTAACAACGGCAAGTTCCATGCAGCGATACTCTTCCGGGGGATGCGCATCGGTGGGCTTTATCTCGACAAAACGGTCGATCTGCGGTAGATAGAAATCCGGCGTATACAGCTGCTTATCCAAAGTAAACTGCCCGGGCTCGTACTCGTAGTAGATGCCCAGTTCATCGAAGAACACCGCCCATCGCGCCTCCAGGCGCGAGCGAAACCGAGTGCCATTGTAAGTGGTCGGCTTCGCGGGAATGTTGTAAATTCGATGACCAAACATGCTAGGAGCACACCTCAAATCGTTAAGCGAGCACCATCGCCGATGCGACCGAGCTTCTGCAGAATTAGCTGCACGAGCTGCTCGGGCGATTTCTCTCTGAGATCGATGTAACCGATCGTCGGGCGGAGTCCGGGTATCTCGGTGTTATCAAACCTGGCGGGGAGAATATATTCCTTTTTCTCCTCTAGAGCGCGTGCAAGGGCGCTACGCCGCTCTGCCGTCGTCCAAACCTTGCTCGCGTATTCCTTCGAAACAAACATCACGCAGTATCGCGCCGTTCCACGATAAACCGTATCGAGATGTTCGCTCAGCTCCCTTCCCCAGAGCGCCTTCCCCAGAGCGCCTTCCCCAGAGCGTCGCTTCCTCGTACTTATCATAAAAAAGCGAGACACTGGCGCACCTCAAGCCAGCCGCCACTGCCTCAACATAATCTCGCTGCTCGCCAGCAAATGACAACACAATCTCGTATCTCGTCCCTTCGCTTCCCGGGGGACCAACGAACGATTCAGAACTCCAAATTGGTCGTCCCGAAATACGGTCGACTTCCACGAGCCGAAACCCATCATGCTCTAGATGAGAATTGAGTTTAGCGGCAGTCTCATACGCCTCTTCAGTGCGCGACTGGGCAAGCGGATGAAGCACGGTTTCCAAGAACTTGCAGAACTGAGTATCTGGGCAGTCAAGAAGGTCTAAGTGCGTTGTGAGCAGCTCGGAATCGTTCCAATCGTGAAAGTTCACGCGGTGTTGCCAGATGTCCATCTCAAGATTGTTAAAACGGCCATCGGTGGACGGCATCGACTCCAAGTCCCAGACTCGCTTCAGGAAGTCGATTAGCTCAAGCCTTCCGTGAAAGGGAGCTTCCCTCAGCGCAAGCCAGTCGACTATGTCGCGTCGAGTAATGACAGTGATTTTGTTGTTGTTCGCTGGGATCACTACGCTGATCAACCCCTACTTAGGCAGAACACTGTGGGTATAGCCCCGATTCGCTGCGTGCGTTCTTCTTAGTCGGGCACATCGCACGTCACACTTCCCGACGATCTGCATCGGTGATTGAAAGCTGGCTCACGTCGGCGGAATAGGTGTTTTGAATCGTCCATAGCGAAATTTGGTGCACTGTCGCTGATCTCGTTTCTCTCACAACGCCAACCTGCTGTGGCACTGCCTCAGCGACCTTTTGCAGCCAGATCTCGACACTATCGCGATGCGTATCGTCCTCCGTTACGGCGTAAAGACCAACTCCCGGGGGATCACCGGCTTCAAACCGCATTAGGACATCGAGGACTTGGTCAGCGACTTCACCTTTCTTGCCCTTCACCGCTCTCGCAACCGCTTTTGCGAGTTGAACAAAGGCATCAGGTACAGCGGGACGATCATAGCGCAAGCCAAGCCACGTTTTCAGAAGTTCTGATCGACGAACCGAAATTCTTGGTGGCTCATTCGTACTCAGTTCGGCGAGACGCCGCGGGGTGACCATCAGTCGTGGGCTTTGGGCGTGAAGCCACCTTTCATGGTCGACCACAAACACTTCGCTCCGGATACCAACTTGGACGTCGCCTTCGTTCTTGTACACTGGTCGCAACTCGATCAACGGTTCGGTGGCATCCTCCTCGGCTCCATCAAGATCGCATTCCTGGGTGACCACGACCCATTCATTGAAGCTGTGCTCAACCAAAGCGTCGCTCTGATCGAGCACATTACAACTTAGGCTTGCGCTGAGAAGCGACCCCTGCCGCCACCCCTTTCGGTAGAACGATGCCACTTCTACTCGTCTAGGTAAGCATTAGCGGCGTCGTACTTATTGAACGGCGATTGCGGCACATTGATCATCCCCGTGCTGCGCGGGTAGAGGACCCGGCGCGCAAGGACCATGGCGTGGTAGACATCTCCCCTCTTGAACGCGTCGGCGGCGGTTTCTCGTGCGCCATCGATAGGCGTAGAGAACAACATGCGGTTTAGCGTCGCTGCGTCAGAGCCGGCAACTGGATAGAGCGTTCGCGTTAGTATGTCAGCGTCCGCGATCTGTTGGGCAAAGTCGTACCGGGGATTTGACTGACCCTCCCGCACACGCCTAATCTGCGCGTGAGAGCAACCAAAAAAATCACTCGCGCGTCGCAATGACCACCACGTGCGTTCAAGGATTCGGCGAAGAGCTGCGCGACTGTCGACCAGGGGGATTGCGGGCTCCAGGTTTTGCACGTTCAAAGCGCTTGGAACGGCCGAGATATTGAAGCGGCGTCGCAAATCGGCGAGCCAATCGTTCAGCAAGTCGCCGTGCCGATCATCAATAGCGTATCGCCCCTTCTGTTCACCGAACACGTCAACGGTTGAAAGCGTCCCGCTCTCGTAAATTGCCGCCGGTTGGCGTAACCCAGGCGGAAGCGAATATACTTGGCTCACGCTTCGACCCTCCGACGAACCTCAAAGTACTGACGCCCTTCTTCAGCAAGTGCATAGTCGAAGAAGCGCGCTATTTCGTGGTTGTAGGCTCGGAACACGTCGAGTATGGCGTTGCGTTCGAAGGACTGCGGAGTGGGTAGAGTTATCTCACAGTCCATGATAAAGGACTCACCCTGCCCTTGCGGCACGACGTCTGGACCAACGCCCTGCACCAGGCCATGACGAATCACGGCATTAGCAGCGATCGTGCGTTCACTCTCTGGAATTTCAACCGTTGCCTCATTTAAAATAGTTTGCGACAGCGAGTACTTCTGTTTTGCGTGCACATCGTGGGACGCGATCCAGCCAACCACCTCCGGTCGAAACCATGACTCCCAACCGTCGGCGATGGGCGCCGCATTAATATAGCGAACAGTGACGGACTCACAGGTTGCAAGACCGGCATTAGCCGAGAGCAGCGCATCGCAAACTAAAGCGAGCATGTTCGAAAATTGCTCGCGACTTCTGTACGCCTGGCCGACCGAAACCTCCGTAAAACTCGGAGAAACGATTACCTGATATTCCGAAGCACCGCCACCGAAAACCCAAATCGGCATCGGCGCCTGTTGCTGTTGCGACGTTGCCGTTCCGCCTGGCGAGGCATTCACAGTGAGCTGAATCTGATTTAGTTGGCCCGCGCGCAATTCGGGGAACTCGTTCGAGAGGGCGCGCTGAATCGGGTCTATCGCTTGCATCGTGGAGAAAGCGGCAACGATTGGATAGCGCAGCGAAACGATCGCGCGCGCCAATGGGGGCCGGCCTGACTCAAACCGCCCCAGGTCCTGAAATGCAAATATCATCGCACCTCTTATTACCCAGAATGTTCCAGAAATGTTCCACACCTAAGGGGTTCCGCCTCCCGGAGAGGCGTCCAGTGCGTGGGTCCTGGCGCTTCCCCGCTGCTCAAACCCCGCTGGGGCGGATCGGGCGGCTGGCGGAGCAGCCCGGCCGACTTCTCTTCCTCTCACTGCTTTTTTCTTCGCCTCGCTCGGCGAGTGGCCGCATTCTGCTCGGCGACGACTATCCTGGCCGGTCGACGACTATCTTGGCCGGTTGAGGGCCTAGGCCGGAAGGTCCAGGAGCGGGGCCGCGAGAGCCGACGCAAGGTCGAAAGCCCGTGGAATGCCCGGCAAAAGGATCACCGACCACCAAGTGCGCAAGTACAAGGCCCAGCGCCGCACTCAAACGCAAGCCGCCGCAGCCGCCAAGGCCGGCATCAGCGAGCGCAGTGCTCGCCGAATCGAATCCCTCGAATCGCTGCCCTCGCAGCGCGCGCCGCGTCACTGGCGAACCCGGCCCGACCCGCTTGCGGTCGTCTGGGAGCCACAACTGCTGCCGCTGCTGCAGACCAGCCCGCACCTGAACGCCGTGACGCTGTTGGAAGAGCTGCAGCGCCGCTATCCGGGTGAATACGGCCCGAGCGCGCTTCGCACGCTCCAACGACGCCTACGGCAGTGGCGCGCGGGGCACGGCCCTGAGCGAACGGTCTTCTTCGCGCAAGAACATCCACCAGGTCGGCAAGGCCTCTCCGACTTCACCGTCGCCGACGACTTGGGCGTTACGATCGCGGGCATGCCATTCCCGCATCGGCTCTACCAGTATGCGCTGGCGCATTCGGGATGGCGCTCAGCCGACGTCGTCGAGGGCGCCGAAAGTTTCCAGGCGCTCTCGGCTGGCCTGCAACGCGCGCTCTGGCGCTTGGGCGGCGCTCCCGAAGAGCACCGCACCGACAGCCTCTCAGCGGCGTACAAGAATCTTTCCGAGCCGGAACGGCGCGAGTGGACGAGCCGCTATGCGGCGTTGTGCGCGCATTATGGGATGCGCCCTTCTCGCAACAATCGGGGGGAATCGCACGAAAACGGCAGCATCGAATCGCGCAACGGCTCGCTCAAGACGGCGCTGCGGCAAACGCGGCTTCTTCGCGGTTCGAACGATTTCGGCGATCGGCCGGCGTACGAGGCATTCATCGAAGTCATCGTGCAGCGCATGAACGTACGCGTAGAGAAACGCCTGGTTGTCGAGCGCGCCGCCCTGCGCCCGTTGCCGGCGCGCCGAACCGCGGAGTTCGACGAGTTGCCCGCACGCGTGAGCAAGTACGGCATCTTCACCGCGAAAGGCGAGCAGTACAGCGCGCCAAGCCGGCTCATCGGTCATCGCTTGAGCGTACGCATGTACGCCGATCGCGTGGAATGCCACCTGAGCGGTCAGCGCGTGTTCGAGTGCCCGCGAGCGATTCGCAGCAACGGGCAACGCCATGCGCGGCAGATCGATTACCGGCATTTGGTCGAGAACCTCAAACGTAAGCCCGGAGCCTTTGCCCACTGGGTATTTCGCGACGATGTCTTCCCACGGTCGATCTATCGGCAGACCTGGGAGAACCTGAGTGCCCAACTTCCCGAGCGGCAGGCGTGCAAGGTCATCGTTGGCCTGCTGGCATTGGCCGCTCAAGGCCACGAAGCCGTGCTTGCGGTCGAGCTGGAGCACGTGCACGCACGCAAAGAGCTGCCGGATCTGGACGCGCTCACCCAGCGGCTTGCACTGCGCCCGAGCACCGTTCCGTGCGTTGTCGTAACGCTGCCGGCGCTGGCGTTGTACGACACGCTCTTGGAGGCGGTGTCATGAGCGGCGCAAAGCTCAACGCCGACGGTCGGCTTGGAATGCTGTTGACCGAGTTGCGCCTGCCGACGATCGTCGCCATAACACTCATCGCTGCAGCTGCGCGACCAAGGCGCAAACGACACCGGTGTCCAGCGCGTCGGTCTCGATCCGCAGCCTCGCCCCAGAGGAAAACGCGAGCTGCACGATGCCCGCACGGTGAGCGCTGCGCTCCGCCCGGCGGTAGCGGCGACAACGAGTAGATTCCGATCGGCATGCTGCCGGTGACGTTGACCCGCAGCTGAGCGCAGAGGTGGTGTCGAAGTGTGTCGGGCACGCGACGATCGGCATTACTGCTGAACGTTATCTGCACGTGTATCGGGAGCGAGATGCGGAAGCCGCTGAGGTGTTTGAGCGGCTCGCGGGCTGAACCTCGGCGGCCCGTTAGACGGTTGCCAGATATTTGTTGTTAGACGCAGCTGTCCAACAACCGTCGAACGATGCGGAATCCCCGGAAATCAAGGAGATCAAGTGGTAGCGCCAACGGGAATCGAACTCTCTAAGTGGGGTCCCGGCAGTTCCCGACCGTTACCAAAAACCCGAGATTACGAGGGATTCCACGTCGCGCGACTCCCGTTCTCTACCGGACGCCACCGGCCGTTGCCGACCCATCCGTTAGACGGATGTTAGAGGGCCGCTGCGCTTCACCCGGTTTCTGGATCGTCGCGGTCGGTGGAAAATCGGGGGGGGGGGGGGTACCTTTTGTTCCGGCCCTGACAGCACAGGGGGAACTGGGTTGCTCGGTTCCCAATC
>JAKAVX010000129.1 GCA_021827465.1 Deltaproteobacteria bacterium
AGCTGTCGGCCGAGGACAAGCTGGTGGTTGCGCGGGCGCGGCGCGTCGAGCGCTTCCTGTCGCAGGCGATGCATGTCGCGGAGCCGTTCACCAATTTGCCCGGCGCGTACGTTCCGCGGGAGCAAACGGTGCGCGGGTTCAAGGAAATCCTCGACGGCAAGTGCGACGACCTGCCCGAGCAGGCCTTCTACCTCGTCGGCACGATCGACGACGCGCGCGCCAAGGCCGAACGTCTTGCGCGCGGCGAGGCGCGCTAAGCAGGCGCACGCCTTAGGTCTTTGAGGACCCCGGGACAATCGCGCGATGGCTGACACATTTGCTTTGAAGGTCGTAACTCCGACCGGCATCGTCTTCGAAGGCGAAGCCGAGCAGGTCACGGCGGTCGGCAGGCTTGGCGAGTTCGGCATCCTGGCCGAGCACATCAACTTCATCACGTCGCTGGTGCCGG
Organism: Deltaproteobacteria bacterium; assembly: GCA_021827465.1. Next base: position 449 of record JAKAVX010000129.1, read on the forward strand.
GGCTTCTGGAAATAAGAATGGCTGGGGGCGCGCGGACCTACGTCATCTCGGGCGGCTTTGCCGAGGTCAAGGAAGGCGCGGTGACGATCCTCGCCGACAGCGCAGAGGAGCCGTCGGCGGTCGACCTATTGACGCTCGAGGCGGAGATGACGGAGGCCGAACGCCGCATCTCGGAGACGAGTTTCTACTCCGACGACTACGAAAGCGCCGAGCACGACATGCTGCTCGCGCTCGCGCACAAGCAGGCCTCCGAGCTTAAATCCACCTCGCACTGATCTCCGCGACGGCGGTTTTTCTCAGGACGCGGACAGGGTCGAAAGCTTTTCAAAGAAGCCCGGGAACGTCTTTGCGACGCATCCCGGGTTCTTGATTCTCACCCCGGCGACCCGAAGTCCCGTCACCGCAAAAGCCATCGCTATCCGATGGTCGTCGTAGGTCTCGATCGCCGCGGGAACGAGCTTCGACGGCCGTATCCCGAGGCCGTCGTCGAAATCAGTAACTTCCGCGCCGAGACGCCGGAGTTCCGTGGCGATCGCGTTGAGACGGTCGCTCTCGTGATGGCGGATGAACGCGACCTTGCGAATCCGCGTCGGCGAGGACGCGAACGGTGCAATCGCGGCGAGCGTCGCGACCATGTCCGGCATCGCGTTCATCGCAACGTCCACTCCCGCAAGCTTTCCCGCGCCCGTAACGCTGACGCCCGCATCGCTCCATTCCACACGCGCGCCCATCCGCTCGAGCACGCCGAGAAAGCCGACGTCGCCCTGAAGCGAGTTTCTCCCAAGGCCGGGAAGAAAAACCGTCCCGCCGGCGAGCGCGGCCCCCGCTGCGAAGTAGCTTGCGCTCGAAGCGTCGGGCTCGACCCGAAAGCGCTGCGCGCGATAACGCTGCCCGCCGGGAATCACGATCATGCTGCCCTCGACGCTGCTCTTTGCGCCCCACGCTTCCATCATCCGAAGCGTCATGTCGATATACGGGCGCGCGGCCTCGCCGATTACCGTAAGCCGCAATCCGTCGGGCCATAGCGCCGCCGGCATCAGCATCGCGGACACGAATTGCGACGACTCGCTTGCGTCCACCGAGGTCGCGCCGCCGCGAAACGCGGCACCGCCCGCCTCGACGACGACCGGCGGACGGTCGTTGCCGCGCTCGCTGTGGACTGACACGCCGAGCCGTTTCATCGCGTCGAGCAGCGGTCCTATCGGCCGCTCCCGCATCCGCGCGTTCCCGTCGATTCGAAACCGTCCCGCGCCGAGCGTGAGAAACGGCACCAGGAAGCGCATCGCGGTTCCCGCGCCGCCGATATAAAGCTCCGCGCCGTGCGCGGGGATTTTCCCGCCGCGTCCCTCGACGCCGATCGTGCTCCGCGCCTCGTCAACCGAAAGCGCCAAGCCAAGACGCACCAGCGCCTCGCTCATGAAGCGGGTATCGTCGCTGAAGAGCACGTTTTCGATAGCCGAGCGCCCGCCGGCCATCGCGGCGAGCAGAAGCGCGCGGTTCGTGATGCTCTTGGAGCCGGGAATCTCGACCGTCGCGTGAAACGGTTCGGAAAGCGCGGTTATCTCGATTTCATCCACGGAAAATCGATCTGGCGCCGCCGCGTCCGAGATGCGGCGGCGCCGTTGCGTAAGTGATGCGAGATTATGCGCGGGCGAGGGCGCGCTCAAGCCACCCTGCTCACAGGCTCAGAGCAGTGCGCCGGCGAAGCGCTCCAATTCGATATTGAACTTGGTGATGACCCTGTCCGATCCGCGCGTCAGCCCGAAACCCACGCCGAAATTCGTGCGAATCCCGCGCGGAAGCTCCATGTCCACGACCGGAAAGATATAATGCTGCTGCTCGCTCAGCGGGTCGGTGCCGTCGACGAGTCCGGCGCCGCCATAAAACTCGACTCCGGGCGAGAAGAGCGGCCACAGGCGATACGAAATTTTGTTCGCGTAGCCGAACTCGAAGCCCTGGTTGCGGCCCGGTCCGACCAGCGCCTTCTCGAATTTCGGATTCAGGATCAGCGAAAGCCGGCCGATATCCTTCTCGATAATCGGCCTCAGCTCGAGTTCGAGCTGCTCGTCGTCAATCTCCGGCACTCGCCACCATTCCAGCTCCGCGTACCATCCGACGTCGAGCGGCATCTCGCCCTGCTCGAACAGCTGCCCGCGAAGCCGGTATTTCGAGCCCGCGTATTCGAGCGTCGAGCCGTTGGGGCGGACCAGGTTCAAGTAGGCCGCGGCCTCGACCTTGTCGGTAAGTCCGTAGGTCAATTCGAATGCGGTCCTGAACATCCTGTCGCTCGGGAACGTGCCCGCCGAAGTTCCGGTTTCGCCCTCATGATGGCCGTTGGGGACGAAGCTGCTCAGCGATTCGAGCTCGAGCACGCCCGGCCCTTCGGTCTGGTACGGGTAAACCTCGAATTCAAACGGATCCACCTGCGCGGCGGCGGGTCGCGCCTTGAGAGACACCACGAGCGTCGCGAGCAGGACCAGCGCTACCTTGAGGCCGACGGCTCGGCGGTGGACGCGGCCGCCGCGGCTGGCTTGGCCAGCGCGCCGTCGACCCACTCGACGATAACCTGCCGGTCCGCGGCGCTCAGATGCGAATTCGGATGCATCGGGCGGTAGTACAACGGCGGCATGTCGTCTTCGCTGACCTCCTTCTTGATGTGCTTGAGCTTGCTGGCCAGCGTCTGCGGGTCGCTCGCGTAGAGGTTCCAGGTCGAGAAGTCCACGTGATGCCGCCCGTCGGAGACGTCGTGATAGACGAGCCACGAGACCGGCGCGATCTCGGAATACCACGGCCACTTGGTCAGGTTCGAATGGCAGTTGTAGCAGGCGCGATGAAGTGTCGCCTCCACTTGAGGCGGCGCGTTCACGTCGCCGGTCACGGGAGGATTCGTATGTTTGAAACGAATGAGTTGAGCAACAACAAACAGGCCTAAGGCAATCAGAATCAGGGATTTGATTCGCTTCATACCCTGATTTAACGCGCAACAAGGGTGCCCCCGCCAGCTTTATGATTAAAATCGTCAAAAAATCGATAGGAACCGGGACTCAGGCTGGGCAGGTAGACGGTGATCGTCTGACCCGGTGCGACGACGCGTTCGCGGTTCAGTTCGAAGCTTTCGAACTCGATCGCGGAGCGGCTCGCGTTGGATACCGTGAGCTGGAAGCTTCGTCCGGCGGCGACGCTCAGCCGTTCGGGCTCGAAGTGCCCGCCCTTGAAGACGATCTTCGGAGGGTTGTCGTCCGCGTGAGCCGGGACGGCAATCCCGGCAGTGCTCGCCGCGAGCAGAAGTGCCGTGGCGGTCAGAGCGATGTGCAATCTCATGAGTCGGGCCAAGATGAAATTGAGAATGATTCTCAATTACCTCCGCCGACCCGCGATGTCAACCCTGAGGGCGAATCTCTCTCGAATCCAACGCACAGAGGCGCGGCCGATTGCGACCGCGCCTCCGTGAGATTGCGCTTTCGATGAGCGACGTGCGCTCGCTCAGCCCCAGATCTTGCCGCGATTGCGTATCCGGTCGGTGATATAGCCTTCCTTGTAATGCGTGTCGTAAAAGTCCACGTCCACGTTATGAACCACGCATCCGAAATGCGCCTGCATCGGATTGTACGTGACCGGCCACTGGCCGAAGTTGTTCACGCAGTAATCGATGTACGCGATGATAGCTTCGCGCACCCACTCCGGCGGGCGATTGCGCGGATGGGTGATTATCTGCTCGGTCTCGTCCTTCTTCCAGGGCGATCCGATCGCGCGCAGGTAATTGTCGGCGCTTTGCGCGAGCGGGCCGCCGGTTCCGTATTTTTCCTCGTACCAGAAATTGACCAGCTGCTCCGCGCTCTTGAACCGGGGCGAGGGAACATAGGTCGCTTCCTTGACGCCCTCGATTCCGAAGATTTTCTCCTGGCCCGTTGAAACCGGCGCGCGCGGATTCAGCGCCTCGATCTGGAAGCCCAGCCCGCGCGCGATTTCAGGCATCGAACCCATCAGGATGTTCGGGCTGAAACCGCAGTAGACCCACGCTCCAAGTCCTATCGCTTCGCACGCGAGGCGCATGTTCTGCACCATGCATCCGACCGGATACGACTCGCCCTGCAGGAGTCCCTGCTCCGACGCCGCGATCGTATTGGGCAGCTCGAGCATCCCCTCCTTGATCCACTTTTCGGTTCCCGCGGGCCGGCCGCCATTCCACTCGTCGATCATGTACGTGTGCCAGAAGTCGAACATGTTGATCAGCGCGGAATTGAGCCATCCCGAGTCGCTGATCGGGAGGAACCAGGTCGAGCCGGGCATGTTCATGTTGAACTGATACGGTCCCATCAGCGTGGCGTTCGGGGCGCCGGGCGCGCGGATCCCGAAATCGATATCGGGGCGCTGATCGAGGATCTGGATCAGCCCCTCGTCGTACCACTTAAGCACCTTTTCGTAGTCGGCCTCCGACTGGATCTCGATTGGCGCCGAGCGCGATTTGGTCGGCTTGTAGATGTAGGCGCCGGAGTCGTTGATGATCAGCAGATCGGTGGCGAGCGAATTACCCGGCGACGGGCAGGTGCGCCCCGCGATCCAGGTCAGCTCGTGAAAGCCGCCGTCCATGGAGATGTCCCACGCGACCAGCCCGTTCGGACCGCATCCGGCCCACGCGATCAGCGCCTCTTCGAGACGGGTGAGCGGTTTCGGCTCCTTTGCGGAAACGAATTTCAGCGGACCCTGGGCCTGCGTCAGCGTGCGGCCGGTCGCCGGATGGCGGACGCTGGTGCCCGAATCGATTCGGTAGCCGAGACCGACGCGGCGGCTCCTTATCGTCGTAAGAAGCTTGAAAACCGAGGGAGTTTGATCGAATGCCTGTTTGAGTCTGTCCTTGTCCGTCATCGAAACTCTTCTCCTGAACCTTCCAGCCTGATTTATCTGCTAGCGGAATTTCATTCCGCTTTGACTCCCCGATGCATTTTGGCTTGTAGGCCAATCGGACCTTCCCGGCAAGGAAAGGTCGCGACTTCGCAGCGCGCTCGATTCTTCGCCGGCGCGAAAGCGCGGCGATTTCATGCCGAGCGGGCGCGCAAGCCTTTGCGAAAGGCTGGATCTCGTCAGGGACGCGACGCGAGCGAGAACGGGCGCGAGCGAACGGCGAACCGGACTCACCGTCTCGCATCCCGGCCTGCAGCTCAGCGCAGGCTTTTCAGGTCGCCGATTCGACGCTCTCGGCGCTGGCGCGCAACCGAGGCTATTTCATCGATGTGGACGCGCGGGCCGAGTCGGTTGCGGCACTCGCAAGGCGCGTCACGTCGATTTTGCCCGCGATTATTTCCTGCTCGGCGGCCTTCATATCCGCGAGCGCCGCGGGCGGAATTTTTCCCGCGAGCTTCGGATTCACCACTACCTGCACCATCCCGTCGCGCATCCCGTATTCGATCATCCGCGGATGGAACTGCCCGTGCTCGACTTCGTTTGCGATTTTGAGAAACGCCTTGGGGATGTCGGTCACCGCGCTGGCAAGAATCACTCGGGGCACCAAGTCGTTCTGATTTCGATTCGCGCCGAAGGCGTAAATGTGGTCCTGGGCCGCGGCTTCGAAGACGCCGAGACCGGCCGCGTCGGCGTCATGGAAAAGGAGATCGGCGCCCTGGCTTGCCTGCGCAAGAGCCGCTTCCTTGGCCGCGCCCACGTCGTCGAAGCTGCCCGTATAGCTGATGAGAATGCGTCCCTTGGGACGCACCGAGAGAAAGCCCAGGCGCGTCGCGTTGAAGGTAAGCCGAATCGCGGGAAGCTCGATTCCCCCGACCGCGCCGATTACGCCGCTCTTCGACATCGCACCTGCCAGCACGCCCTCCGCGTAAGCCGCCTCTTCGATCCGGAAGGTCAGCGAGGCGACGTTGCTCGATGATCCGCTTCCCGAGGTCACGACGAAGATGGTCTTCGGGAAATAACGCGCGACCCTGAGTGCGGTATCGGTGTACTCGAATCCGTGCGCGAAGATGAGATTGAAGCCGCGCGAGCCGAAGTCGCGAAACGCGCCCTCGAAATCCGCGGGCGAGGTGGTCTGCACGAGAGCGGTTTTGGCGCCGAGCTTTTTCTTGATCAGTTGAAGGCCGTCGAACGCCGCCGCGTTCCATCCCGCGTCGCTGACCGGTCCGGGCGTCAGCAGCGCGACGCGAAAGTGATGTGGCTCGTTTCGCGCGGATGTTCCAGGCGCGCCGCGCTCGCATCCGGAGGCGCCGACCGCGATCGCAATCAGGAGGAGCACTATGCGTGAAGTTCGGTTCACCATCGCCTCGCACGAGGATTCACTTGTACCGCAGCGGGGCCCATCGGCACGAGATTGTTCTTCGCGCCGGCCTGCGCGCGCAACAACGACGAAGGCCGGCAAGGGGATTCCGGAGCGCCGCCGGCCGCCGCCCCCACCCGTGCGCGGGCGGGCGCGGTTCCGATGGGGTGCCGGTCGCCAACGGCAGTCGCAGCGTTCGCTGAGATGAACGCCGGCTGGCCGAGAAATGTGTTTGTTGCGGCCAGGAGTGGCGGGGTGCTCGCGGCGGAATTTCGCGGGCACGCGGATTTTTCTTTAGCGGCCGCTCGCCCGCCCCGCTGCGCCAGCCA
>JAKAVX010000130.1 GCA_021827465.1 Deltaproteobacteria bacterium
CCGGGATTGCAGCTGTAGTCCGTTCCAGCAAAGGTGATCCTCGTCATGGGCGCGGGCTTCTCCGGTTGTTAACGTCCGAGGACGTCGTTGCGGGTGCTTTCGGCAATAGCCGCGGCCTGGGCGATCGAGCACGGGTTGCCGCTGTTCTGGCTCTGGAGCCGCTGCATCGCGCTGACCACTTCCTTGGGGCCGGCGGCGAATCCAACCCTCCATCCGGTCATTGCGTAAGTCTTCGAGAGCGAATTAATCGCGATACCCCGGCCGCGCAGTTTCGGCTCGATCTCGAACATGTGCGGCACCCTGCCGTCGTAGGCCATGTGCTCGTACACGTCGTCCGAGAGCACCCAGATTCCGGATTCGAGGAGGACCCTGGCCAGTTCCGAGAGATGGGCGGCGCTGTAAACCGCTCCGGTCGGATTCGACGGGGAATTCAGGATGATGCCGCGAGTGCGCGGACCGATCGCTTTTTTCAGATCCTCGGGCGTGAGCAGAAAACCCGCGTCTTCGGCGCACGGCACGAATTTCGGTTCGGCGCCGCTAAGCTGCACCATCGCGCCAAAGCTGACCCACGCGGGGGTGGGAATGAGCACCTCGTCGCCCTCGTCGAAGAGCGTCGCGATCAGGTTGGCTTCGGACTGCTTGGCGCCGGCCGACGCTACGATTTCGCCGATTTCGTAGTCGAGATTGTTGTCGCGCTTCAGTTTCGCGCGGATCGCCTCCTTCAGTTCGCGCACGCCGCCCACGGCGGTGTACTTCGTCATGCCCCGGGCGAGCGCCCGGCGCGCCGCCTCCTTGATTCGTTCGGGCGTGTCGAAATCGGGCTCGCCCGCGGCGAGGGAGACGACGTCGATGCCCGCCGCCCGCATTTCGGTGGCGCGAGCGTCGGCAGCCAGTGTGGCGGAAGGTTTGATTGCGGCGATTCTTCTATTGAGCTTGAGCATCGTTCTTTTCCGGAATTTTCGGCGCGCGCTACTGCCTTGCCGCGCCGGATTGGCAATCTTATCCCGCCCGGCGATGCGGGAAAACGATCCGGCCCGGGAAACTATCGACAGCGGGCGCGTCGGCGCCTCAATCGATCCTGAGCTTGCGGCGCAGCCGGTTCATCACCGTCTCGGGAACCAGGTCGGGCACTCGCTGTCCGTAGCTTGCGACTTCCTTGATAAGGCGCGAGGCGCTGAAGAACAGTTTCGGATTGGCGGGAAGGAAGATCGTCTCGACCCCGGGCTTCATCTGTTTGTTCATGTTCGCCATCTGAAGCTCGTAGTCGAAGTCGGTCACGGCGCGAAGGCTTCGGATGATGACCCGTGCGCCGATTCTTTCGCAGTAGTCAACGGTCAGGCCGCTGAACTTGTCGACTCGCGCGCGCGGCTCGAGATCCTGCACGACCTCGTGAATCATCTCCACGCGTTCGTCGGGAGTGAACAGCGCGGAATCCTTGTGCGGATTGTAGGTGACGGCCACGATGACCTCGTCGAAGAGCTGCACGCTTCGGCGGATGACGTCGATGTGGCCATTGTGAATCGGATCGAAGCTGCCCGGATAGACGGCGACGGTTCTGACGTGTTCTTTCTGCTTGCTGACCATTATCCCAAAGCCCTGTTCAATTGTCCTCGGCTCCGTTATCCGGTCGCCGGTAAAAGACGATCCTGTGATCGCCGATGACTGCCACCTTGAATTGAGGAAATTCGGCCGGACCCTCGGGCGGCGCGGGCGCGCGCCGCGACTGGCGCACCACGACCCATCCGCCGGGTTCGACAAGTCCGCCCTCGGCGAGACCGTCGAGAACCCTGGCGCTGATGTCGTGGGCGTAGGGCGCGTCGACGAAGACCAACCCGAAGCGCTCATTTTCGAGAGCCAGCGCGCTCAGTGCGCGAAGCACGTCGGCGGTGATCACCCGGGCGCGCTCGCCAAGGCCCAGTGCGCCCAGGTTGTCGCGTATGGTTCGGGTCGCGGGGCGCGACGAATCGACGAAGGTCGCGTGCGCGGCGCCGCGGGAGAGCGCTTCGATAGCCAGCGAACCACTGCCGGCGAAGAGATCGAGCACGCGCAGCGCCTCGAAGTCGAGCACGGTTTCAAGGCGCGAAAAAATTGATTGGCGCGCCCGGGCCGAAGCCGGGCGGGTCTTCAGTCCGCGCGGAGCTTTTAACTTGCGTCCGTGCGCATGTCCTGCGATAACCCGCACGTAATGTCCTTGTGCTGCGAGCTGAGCCGTCGATTCGGCGATTGCGCGATAGATAACCGGTTCGGTCGGGAGCCGCAAGTTAAAAGCCGCTAAACGCTTGCGCTTGCCGGCAAGTTAGGGAATGTTAGGAAACGGCCATTAGATTCCTGAACACGGAAAGGTTGCCTGGTAAAGGTGCAATTATAGTGCCGCCATGTCCGACGGCTCTGAGATCAAGTTTCCCGAGGCGGCGCTTGCGGAATATCGCGAGCTTCTGACTCATTATCCGACCCGCCGGGCTGCGCTGTTGCCAACCCTCTGGATAGCCCAAAGGGAGTTCGGATGGCTCAGTCCCGAGGTCCAGGAGTACGTCGCCAAACTGATGGAACTGCCGGTCGCGCATGTCAGCGCGGTCGTCTCCTTCTATACGATGTTCCATCGCAAGCCGGTTGGAAAGTGGCATCTCGAAGTTTGCACCAACCTTTCCTGCCGGCTTCGCGGCGCCGACCGGATTGTCGATGCGATCAAAAAACGGCTCGGTATCGAGATCGGCGAGACGACACCCGACGGCAAGTTCACGCTGGGCTCGGCGGAATGCCTCGCCTCGTGCGGAAGCGCGCCGATGCTGCAGCTTAACCATGACCTGTTTCACGAGAACCTGACCGAAGAAACCATAATCAAGCTTATCGACGAGCTGGCCGCCCGCGATGATTGAACTTCTCATCGGCGCGTTAAAAGCGATCATAATCCTGCTGCTCGCGCTGAACCTGGCAGCGATTCTGCTCTGGTTCGAACGCAAGGGCAGCGCGCTCATTCAGGACCGTATCGGCGCCAACCGCGCGGCGATCACGGGGCTTGGCAAGAAGCTCGGGCTTCCCAACCTCGGCTTCGTCAACACCCTCGTTGCCGACCCGATCAAGCTCTTCACCAAGGAAGATTTCGTTCCTGAGGGCGCCGATCGATTTCTCCATTCGCTCGCGCCGTTCCTCGCGCTTTTCCCGGTGCTGATAACTTTCGCCGTCGTGCCGTTCGGCGACCAGATAACGATCGCCGGCCACACTATCGTGCTGCAGGCCGCAAGCCTCGACGTTGCCGCGCTTTACATCCTGGCGACGATCGGGATTGGCGTTTACGGCGTGGCGCTTGGCGGCTGGGCCTCGAACAACCGGTGGGCGCTGCTCGGAAGCGTGCGCGCGACCGCGCAGATGATCTCCTACGAGATCGCGATGGGTCTTGCGATTATTGCGGTCGTCATGACCTACGGCACGCTCGACCTGCAGGCGATGTGCCACGCGCAGGGCGGGGTGTGGTTCGGATGGCTTCCGCGCTGGGGAATCTTTCTTCAGCCGGTCGCGTTCCTAATGTTGATGACGGCCGGGATGGCGGAATCGAAGCGGGTTCCCTTCGACCTGCCGGAAGGCGAGTCGGAGCTTATCGCCGGTTACTTCACGGAGTATTCGGGCGGCAAGCAGGCCTGCTTCATGCTCACCGATTTCGCCGAGATCGTGCTGGTGTCGGTACTGGTCACGACGTTTTTCTTCGGCGGATGGCAGATACCGTGGCTGTATCGCGACGGGTTCCATTTCCCGGGCGGAGCCACGCTGATGCTGCCGAACCTGCTGGTGGCGATCCTCGGCGTAATCGCATTCTGGGTGAAAGTCGTAATCTTCTGCTGGCTGCAGATCCTGGTTCGCTGGACGATGCCGCGGTTCCGCTATGACCAGTTGATGCGGCTCGGATGGAAGGGACTGGTGCCGCTCGGGCTGTTCAATATCGTTGCGACCGCGTTCGTTGTCGTGCTCGCGGGAGGCGCGCACTGATGCCTCTCGCGCTGTTTATCTTTCTGGGCGCGCTCGCTATCGTCTCCTCGCTCGGGGTGGTGATTCAGCGAAACCCGGTCCATTCGCTGCTCGCGCTGGTGATGACGCTGCTCGTGATAGCCGTGCTGTTCATCGGGCTTGGCGCGGTGACGGTCGGCTTGCTGCAGGCGATCGTGTACGCGGGCGCGATCATGGTCCTGTTCCTGTTCGTCATCTGGCTGCTGAACCTGCAGGTCGAAGAGCGGCCGACGACCCATCTGGCGCTCAAGTTCTTCGGCGCGATAGCCGCGGCGGCGCTGGTTGCCGAACTGTTCCTGTTCTTTGCCCATGCGCATCCGACGCTCGCCGCGAAGGAAATTGCGCCGGGATACGGCTCGATAGGGAGCATCGCCGCAGTCCTGTTCGGGGAGTATCTGGTTGCCTTCGAAGCCACCTCGGTTCTGCTGCTGGTTGCGGTGGTTGGAGCGGTCGTGATCGCGCGGCGTTCCAACCCGCCCGGGGCGGACGCGAGCGGCGCGAAGACGGGAGCCGCGTCATGACGGTGCCGTTTAGCTGGGTGATGGCGCTGAGCGCCGCGATATTCGTGATCGGCGTCGCGGGTGTACTGCTGCGCCGCAACGTGCTCGTGATGTTCATGTCGATCGAGCTGATGCTGAACGCGGTGAACCTGGCCTTTGTCGCGCTCGCGCGCAGGCTGGGCTCGATGGACGGGCAAGTGATCGTGTTCTTCGTGATGACGGTCGCGGCTGCCGAAGCCGCAGTCGGCCTCGGGATCATCATTTCCATGTTCCGCAACCGCGAGACAGTCAACGCGGACGAACTGAACCTGCTCCGATGGTGATCCCGATGACGGTCTCGTTTCCCGCGTTAGGCCTGATACTGCTGTTTCCCGCGCTCGGCTTCCTGTTCAACGTTTTCTTCGGCGCGCGCGCGGGCAGAAGCGCGGTCAACCTGGTCGGTCCGCTCGCGATCTTTTCGGCCTTCGGCGTGGCGGCGTGGGCGTTCATAACGCTGCTCACGATGCCGGCCGGGAGCGTGTTGCATACGACGCTCTGGCCTTGGATCGAAGCGGGCACGTTCCATGTGAATATTGCGCTTCGTCTCGACGCGCTGTCCGGCGTGATGGTGATGGTGGTGACGGGCGTCGGCTCGTTCATCCACATGTATTCCGCCGGCTACATGGAGCACGACGAGGACTACGCGCGGTACTTTGCCTATCTGAACCTGTTCGCGTTCTCGATGCTGATCCTGGTGCTGGCGAGCAACCTGCTCCTGATGTTCGTCGGATGGGAAGGCGTCGGGCTGTGTTCGTATCTGCTGATCGGATTCTGGTACCAGACGCCCGAATACGCCTACAACGGGCGCAAGGCGTTTATCACCAATCGCGTGGGTGACGCGGGATTCGTGCTCGGGATGCTGACGATACTCGCGGCCTATGGCGCGCACGGCATCTGGACGCTCAACTTCACGGCGCTGCGCGCCAACGCGCACCTGATTGCACCGGCGGCGGCGACCGTGGCGTGCATGCTGCTCTTCCTCGGCGCAACCGGAAAATCGGCGCAGATTCCGCTCTACGTATGGCTGCCCGACGCGATGGTCGGCCCGACTCCGGTCAGCGCGCTTATCCACGCGGCCACCATGGTCACGGCGGGCGTTTACATGGTCGCGCGGCTCAACTTCCTGTTCACGATGGCGCCGGCGGCGATGGAGCTGGTTGCGACGGTCGGCGCGGTGACCGCGTTCTTCGCCGCGACGATCGCGCTCGTCCAGCCCGATATCAAGCGGGTGCTCGCCTACTCGACCATCAGCCAGCTTGGCTACATGTTCCTCGGGGTGGGCGTGGGCGCGTTCAGCGCCGGCATCTTCCACCTGATGACGCACGCATTCTTCAAGGGCCTCCTCTTCCTGTGCGCCGGTTCGGTGATGCATGCGCTTGGCGGCGAGCAGGACATGAACAAGATGGGCGGGCTCTGGAAGAAGATTCCGATCACGTATGCGACGATGCTCACGGCGTCGTTCGCGCTTGCGGCGCTGCCGCCGTTTTCGGGTTTCTTCTCGAAAGACATGATTCTTGAAGCCGCCTACGCCAACCATCATTTCATACTCTGGCTGCTTGGCGTGGCGACCGCTTTTCTTACGAGCTTCTACATCTTCCGGCTCATCTTCATGACCTTCCACGGCGAATCGCGCGTCGAGCCCGACAAGGAGCATCACATCCACGAGTCTCCGGCGGCAATGACGATTCCGCTGGTAGTGCTGGGTGTGTTCGCACTTGCTGGTGGCTGGGTTGGTCTTCCCAAGGGATTGTTCTGGGGCGAGGCGTTCTCGCGGTTCCTCGCGCCGGTGGTCGGAACGTTCCATCCGGCCTTCGAGCCGAGCGTCGCGATGCTCACGGTGGTGTCGGTGGGACTCGCGCTGGCGGGGCTTGCGCTTGCGTACCTCTTCTATATCGTCCAGCCGGGACTGCCGATGCTGCTGGCGTATCAGGCGAAGTCGGCGTACGAGGTGCTGCTCGACAAGTACTACGTGGACGAGCTCTACAACTTCGTCATCTTTCGTCCGCTTTTCTGGATTGCGACGTTTGCGCTTAGCCGGGTGGTCGACACGTTCGCTATCGAGGGCGTTGTCAACGGCACCGGCCTGACCGTGGAGACCGGCGGCGAGGTCGCGCGACGCGCCGAGACCGGCAACGTCCAGCAGTATGCCTTCGTCTACGTGCTGGGCGTGGTGGCTATCGTGGCCTACTACCTCTACCTGGTGACGCACTGATGGAGAGCGGGATTCTTACAGCACTCATCTTCGTGCCGCTGCTCGGCGGGCTGCTGGTCCTGCTCCAGAAGGAAGAGCGCGCGATCTGGAACTCGGCGTTCATCTTTTCGCTGGTTCCGCTCGCGATTAGCTTCTACCTGTTTGCCGCGTTCGATCCTGCGCGCGCCGGATACCAGTTCGTCGAGCAATACCAGTGGATTCCGCAGTTCGGCATCTCGTATCACGTCGGGATGGACGGGCTCAGCCTGGTGCTCGTGGTTCTGACCACGATCCTGAT
>JAKAVX010000131.1 GCA_021827465.1 Deltaproteobacteria bacterium
CCGAGGGCGCTCAAGAGCGCAACCGCGAACAGGAAACGCCGCCGTCCGAGATTATCGGCAGCCACCGTCGCGAGCAGCGCGGCCGCCGCTCCGCCCGCAAGTCCGGCCGTGATGATTGCGCCAATTTCGCCTGCGCCCAGATGAATGCGCGCGAGGTAGATTCCGGCGACCACTCCGGTAAGCCCGGTCGCAGCCGACCGCAGCGAAGCGGCCGCGTAGATCAGTGATCGGTTTCGCCTGCCGTGTAGGGGATCCATCGGTACGCTGTGACCGCACGCTGAATTTCCGCGTGCGGCGGCGCCCGGTCAAGAGCCCTGGCTTGTGCTACGTGAGAGACGCGGGCGTCAGGTGCTTCGGCCTGGAACTGACGACGCGATTGCGCCGTCGGTGCACAGCCTGCCGTAACGGCGCAGCAGTTGCCCGCGCGACATCCATACTTCCTTCGGATAGAAGTTGAGAGTGCGGCCCTTGTTAAGGCGCGCAAGTCCGTCGCGCGTGTAGATAAGCAGCAGTCCCGTCATGAAGACGTGATTGAGGCGGCCGCTGACGCCGGGTTCGCCCTCGCGCACCGAGAATCCCAGCCGCTCGGCCGCCGCCGCCAGCATCGTGAACCCGTAAAACGCGCGCACGCCGGCGGTGTCTTCGGAATTCGCGGCCCATCGCGCAAGAGCTTCGAGATGGGCGCGCGCCGCACGATAGGGATTCGTCTTTGCGCGCTTCACCAGATCCAGCACGACAGCGTTGTTGCAGTGAAGCTCGCCGATCAGCACGCCGCGATCGATTCCCGTGCCGTCGGGCAGCGAGAGAGGCGTATCGAGGAGGCGCTCGCCACGGGTTCCAGCCGCCGGAACCATAAGCTGAGACGGGGAAAATGAAGATGTCGCTGGCGTGTCGAGGAAAGCAGCATCGGTTACCCCATGCGCGAGCCGACTACGCCCGCGTCAAGTTGTGCCGAACCGTCACCCGGACCTGCCGCCGCTGCACGCACCGGGGACAACCTGAAATCGCCGGATGCAGCGTCGGCTATGCGTGAGCGGATACTGCGCGCCTGAAGGGTGCGCGCCTGCGGCGTGTGTTCGGCCGGCGTGGAAGAACTGCATCAGAACCCACCCTGCCTTGGCAGTTGCCAGCCTCAAATTACAGTGTAGGACCTGTAACTTCGTATGTCCAAACCAGCTTCCGGTTGCGTTCGGGTCGGGCGCGAAAAAGACGCCTCGATGGCTGGCCATCGGCCTGTTCGACGATTTTTCGCGTGGAAAAGTCCGGACGGTCGCCAAAGTCGTTTTCGTCCCGTCGAAAACTTCCGACAAGCCCTTCGACCTGACCGATCGCAAGCGAGTAGAGATCAGGGCTGTCTGGTGGTGAGCGAGACCGGCGGAGCCGAACGTATCTCACGGTCGTGCGGCAGCACGAGGACGGCCACGAGCGCGAAACCCGCGCCCATCAGGAACGCCGCCGGCGCGCCGAAGACCTGGTAGACCACGCCGAAGACCACGTTCGCCGGCAGCAGCGCGATTCCCACGCTTGCGTTGTAGGCGCCGAGCGCGCGCCCGCGCCATTCGAACGGAACCAAATCAACGACCAGCGCTCCTTCCGCGGCTTCCGAGAGTCCATAGAAGAGGCCGTACGCGGCGAACAGCGTCCAGATTTCCCACGGCTTCGAGGCGAGCGCGAAACCCACGTACACCGCGCCATAGACCAGCCATCCGCTGACGATAAGCTTGCGCCGACCGAGCGTGTCGCTCAGCGTGCCGCCGTACGTCGAGCTTGCGGTCTGCACCGCCGCAAGAACGAGCCATAGAAGCGGCACGAACATGGTCGGAATTCCGATTTCCGCCGCACGCCACAGAAGGAACCCGTCGGATGCGCATCCGAGCGTGAACAGGAACACCGCGAGCAGAAATCTGCGGTAGGCGGGGGCGTCCGGAATTGCAATTTCGACCGGGGCCGCCGAGGGCTTGCGCGCGGCCGGTTCCTTGACGCTTCGCGCAAGCAGAAACAGCGACGCGATTCCCGGCAGCGCCGTCCACGCGAACACTCCGCGCATCCCGAAGTGCGCCGCAAGAAGAACATAGGCAATGACCGGGCCGAGCAGCGCCCCTCCATGATCCATCGCGCGATGGAACCCGTACGAGCGCCCGCGAGTCGAAGGCGGCGTCACGTCGGCGAGCAGGCGGTCGCGCGGCGCGCCGCGGATACCTTTGCCGGTGCGGTCGAAGAAACGGATCACAAGCACCTGCCACCATGCGCCTGCAAGGGCAAGAAGCGGCCGCGCCGTCGCCGCGATCGCGTAGCCCACAAAAGTGATCGCCTTGAGACGCCCGATCCGATCCGCGAGATAGCCCGACGCAAGCTGAAGCAGGCTCGAAGCCGCATCGGCCACGCCTTCGATTATCCCGAGAATCTCCGGCCCGCCGCCGATCGCCGCGATAAAAGCGGGGAGCAGCGGATGCACCATGTCGCCCGCGACGTCGTTGAGCAGCGACACCGTGCCCAGCGCGACCACCGTCGGCGGCAGACGCTTACCGTCCTTGTCGTTCTCCACGGGCCGGGAAGTTACCCTCGTTGATTGGACCGTCGCGAGACGGTGCTACTTAGCCAGACGGCGCAACTGGCGCTGCGTGAGCATCCAGCGCAACTGCGTTCCGCCGCGGGCGAGACCCTCGGGAAAATCGAGCGCGATACATCCGCCCTGCTTGAGCCGGATTTTCATCGCCTCGGGCGAGCCGGTGAGCAGCAGCGAAGCAAGCCGCGACAGCGAAGGCTCGTGACCGACGATCATCAGGCCGTCGTGGTCCCGGAAACGACGCAGCGCGGTGGCGATCTCGGCCGGCGCGGCTCCCGCCGCGAGTTCCTCCAGGACCTCGGGAGAGGGCACGCCGCCGAGCGCCTGGGCGACGGTTTCGGCGGTCTCCGCCGCGCGCGCAAGCGGGCTGGTCAGAATGAGGTTGACCGCAATCTTGAGCGCCCGCATTCCGCACGCCGCCTGGCGAACCTTCTCTCTGCCCGAAGGTGTCAGCCTGCGTTCCGCGTCGTCGCCATTGGTGGAAACGTCCTCCGCGGTTCCATGGCGCAGGATGTAAAGCGTCATCAATTGAGAACCACCTTTGCCCGATTTCGTTCTGCCGCCGCGCGTCTCAGCGCGCCGACCACTTCGCGCTCCATGTCGCGCCCGTCCAGTTTGCGCCATCGCGCGATCGATTGGAGGCCGAGCTTTCGTTCACGCCGCCTGAGCGATTCGACAAGTGCTCCCGCGGCGAGAGCGACCCCGGGCCGTAGCATTACCTCATTCACCCACCTTTCGATAAGCCCCGCCGCCACCACGGCGTCATGGTAACCGCCCAGCACTTCCTGCATCGCCTCGAGCCGTTCGAGCGGCTTCGCGAGCCTTCGCCCGCCGAGCGGCCGAAGCATCTCGAGCGCGTAGCGCGAGCGCTTGACCGAGACGCGCAGCCGATGGAGCGTCGCGGCGGCAGGTTTTGTTCCGGCCTTTTCACCGGCGGCAACCATCTTGCGCACAATCGGGCGTGCCAGATCCACTGCGACCACGGCCAGCGGAGCGTCACCCCTGGCGTTTATCGAAAACGGTCCGCTCAATTCGCCGACGAGCTTTCGATAACGGGCCGAGCGCAGCTCGGCGGCGAGCTTTCGATGCTCGCGGCGGCGGCGCGCCTCAAGATGGCGCCATAGCGATTCGAGATTTTTGCCAGCCTCGACGTGGATCCTGTCCGCGTGTGCGCGAGCGACTTCCCCGCTCACGTCCAGTTCGCGCACCGCGCCCGCCGCCGAAGCGATCCACTCAAGCTCCGCGCGAAGCGCCTCGGGCTTTGGAGCGGAAAGAAACGGGCGGAAGAGCTGAAGCGCGGCGCGAAGCCTCCGTGTCGCCACCCGCACCTGATGAATCGCCTCGACGTCGCCCGAAAGCGCGCCCGGCTCGTGCTTCAGCAAAGCCTCGAGATGACGACGGATTGCGGTTTGCGCGGCGGAGCCGGCGGCGTCGTGTGGTGACAGGTTGATTCTGGTTCGACGCACCGAACGGCTTTGGTTTCGCTCCGAAAATCAGTCCTTGCGCGACGGCGGCGCGGCCGGGGGACGCTCGGTCGTCGGCACCGCTTTCGATTGCCGTGAGCGGTACAGGTATTCCGAGATACGCGAACGCAAGTCGGCCTGGACCTGCTCGATTGGATTTCTCGCGTCAACCTGGACGAAGCCGAACTCCTCGGCGAGGCGGTTGTATTCGGCGATAAGCCTGCTCTGGTAATGCTTGAAGGACTCGAAGATGTCCGTACCCAGCGCCAGATGCATCCCCGATTCCCAATACTCCATCCCCTTGCCCTGCACCACGCGCGGGATCAGATGGTCGAGGTCGATGTTTAGGTAAAGCACCAGGTCCGGCACCAGCGCCATCCCGAACAAATCATGCGTCCACGCCGGGTCGGCGCCCATTACGGTGTTCCGCGCGAAGGCCGTGTACATATAACGGTCCGCGATCACGATAAAACCCGCCTGCAGCGCCGGAAAGATCTCGTGCTCCAGCCGGTCGGCAAAGTCCGCCGCGTACAGCAGGCTGAACGTGGTCACCGTGAGCTGATGGCCTGCCTTGGCCTCCTCGATGGTTTCGTGAAGCAGCGGAGAGCGCGTCCATCCGGTGTTGCTTACTGCGTAGCCTTCCAGTTCGAGCCACGGCCGGAGCAGCTCAATCTGCGTCGAGCGGCCGACACCGTCCGTGCCTTCGATGACAATAAGATGCCCGGGCAGACGCTTCTGCTTCAGGTAGGGCATCCCGTAGCCGTACCAGCTTTTAGCGCGTTTGGATCGGGAAGCCATGATTGGCCTGGGCGCGTTCTCGGTCGTAATCGCGCAGGATTTCCTGCACCATCCGCCTTACGATTTTCTGCTCGTTGGGGATTTCGACGGTCGCGTCGATTATCTTGAGGCCGAACTCCTCGGTCAGGCGATCGTAAATCCCGAGCACCTGGCTCTGGAACAGCCTGAATGACTGGATCGGCTCGGTCGAAAGTCCGACGTCCATCCCGGCCTCGTAATACTTGAGCTTGGCCCGCCCGGTCAGCAGCCGCTCCAAAGAGACCTCGATCGGAACGCGGAAGTACATCGTCAGGTCCGGGCGTGGCGCAAAGCTGTAGACACCGCGCACCCACTCGGGATGCACGCCGCGCGCGACATCGCGGGCGAATGCGGTAAAGACATAGCGGTCAGCCAGAACGATCATCCCTGCCTTGAGCGGCGGCAGGATCTGATAGGTCAGCCGGTCGGCGAAATCGACCGCGTGAAGCAGGCTGAAAGTTGTCGGGGTGAGGAGGTTTTTCTTCTTCCCCCGGCGCATCGCGCGCCGCACAAGGCGCGACGAATTCCACTCCGTAAAGTGGACAGGATAGCCGCGCGCCCGCAGCCATCGCTCAAGCAGCATCAACTGCGTGGACTTGCCCGACCCGTCGATCCCTTCAACCGCGATAAGCCGTCCGGGATACGGATGGGGCGAGGTCAGCAGACTTCTGCCGCCAGCAGGCTTTTGCTGCGCACGCGCCTGGACGCCGCCGTCGCCCGCGGGCGCTTTTGGCGAATCCGCCTGAGCGCTATCGGCCGGCCCAGCAGCTTCGCCAGCAAGTCCGTTCTTCTCTGACACGTCCAAAGTTCGAGATCCGCCGGCTCCGTGCCGCAATCGAGATCGATGGCAAGGCGGCCGGGCAAAAGATGTACTCGTATTTCTTTAACCACACCGAAGTGGCTTCGGTCCAGTGCGTCCGCAACCCGCAGGATAGCCGCGAGACCGCGCACCTGGCGGCGTTTCTCGGGCGTGAGCGCGCGCAGCTCGGGCGAGTCGAGCCGCGCTCCCTGGCTGCGATGCGCCCGGGAGGCAAGCGCTATCACTTCGATCTCCCACGGCTCGAAGCCGAGCAGGTCCGCGCTCGTAATCAGGTAATAGGAATGACGGTTGTGACGGTCGTGGTCGATACGATGGCCGATGTCGTGGAGCAGCGAGGCGTATTCGAGAAGCTCACGCGACTCAGGCGCCAGGCCAAGCGCGGGCGCCACCTCGTCGAAGAACGCAAGGGCAAGCCTCGCGACCTGCGGGCCGTGCGGGTCCGCGCCCTCGAACTTCCGCGCGAGCGCGTTCACCGAATGCCTGCGCGCCGTGCCCGATGCGCCGCGGTCGGCAAGGCCCGCAAGCTCCAGCAGCACCCCCTCGCGCAGCGCCCAGGTGCAGGCGACCAGCTTCTTTGCTCCCGAGTCTTTCAGGATCAAATCGGCAAGGATTCCCGCCGCTGGCATCAGGTCGGCCCGCTTGGTGTCCATCCCCGGCAGTTCCACCCGCTCGGCGAGCCTGGATTTGAGCAGCTTTCGCCGAATACGCGCGATTTCCCCCGCCGAGGCGCTCGCGCCGTGCAGCCGTCCGCCTTCCTCGCCGCGCCCCGCGCGCGCCATCGCCACCAACGTATTGATGGTTCCCGAGGTGCCGATCGCGCGCTCGACCGTTCGCTTGCGCGCGTCGCGCAGCAACTCTCCCATCTCGCGCTCCAGATGACGCTCCATGTCGCGCACCTGGGTCGCTCCGGGCGGGTCCTTGGTCAGGAACCGCTCGGTCATCCGCGCCACTCCGAGCTTCAGGCTTCGCATCCAGAGCGGTTCTCCGCCGCGCGACAGCACCAGCTCCACGCTGCCGCCCCCGACGTCGACCAGCAGGCACGGCGGTCCGCCCCTGAGCGCGAGCGCGTGACGGGCGGCAAGGAATATGAGGCGGGCTTCTTCGGCGCCCGGGATTATTTCGGCCTCGATACCGGTCCGGCGCCGGATGCGGGCGATGAATGCGGCACCGTTCTTCGCCTCGCGCACCGCGCTGGTCGCGACCGCCCGCACGCGGTCCACGTGCCTGAACTCCAGCAGGCGGCGGAAGTTCACCAGCGACTGCACCGCGAGATCCATAGCGGGCTTTGCAAGCCGCCCGGTCAGGAATACGCCTCTGCCAAGGCGCACCGTCTGTTTGACCCTGTCAACGAC
>JAKAVX010000132.1 GCA_021827465.1 Deltaproteobacteria bacterium
ATTGGCGGCGCGCGGCGCGACGCCGTTGCGCCGGCGATGGGCCGAAGCAATTTCCTCTGCGCCGCGCGCATTGATTCCGCCCTCGACTATCCTGCGCGCCGCGGAAAGCCGCGCCTCGGGCGTCGGCAGCGCAAGCAGCGGACGCGCCTGCCCGGCGCTAAGGCGCCCCTCGGCGATCATCTCAAGGACAGGCTCGGGCAGATCGAGAAGCCGGATAGCGTTGCTCACATGCGGGCGGCTTTTTCCAATTCTCGCCGCAATTTGATCGTGACTGAGCGCGAACTCGCGGCTCAGCCGGGCGAACGCACGCCCCTCCTCCACCGCGTTCAGCTCCTCGCGGGCGAGGTTCTCGACCAGCGACATCTCGAGCGCGGCGCGATCATCGAGCTCGCGCACGATAACCGGGACGGCTTCGAGTCCCGCGGCGCGGGCCGCGCGAAGCCTGCGCTCGCCGGCGATCAATTCATAGCGTGAGCCATCGGGCGCGCCTGCCGCGCGGCGGACAATCAAAGGCTCGATAACTCCCTGGCTCTCGATCGCGCGGCGCAACTCTTCAAGGCGCTCGGGGTTGAAACGCTGGCGCGGCTGATAAGGTCCCGGAGCAATCTGCGACACCGGCGTCATCGTAACGCCCGGGCCCGTTTCGCGCGGCAGAGCGACGTTCCCGGCATCGCCGCCTCCGATAAGAGCGTCCAGACCGCGGCCCAAAGGCTTGCGAATCATCGTGTTTCCTCCCCGCTGGATGCCGACGGCGCTTCGCGCGCCAAAATTTCTTCGGCCAGCGCCCGGTAGCCCTCGGCGCCTGCCGACTTGGGTTCGTACTCAAGTACCGAAAGCCCGTGGCTCGGGCTCTCCGAAAGTCTCACGTTGCGCGGTATCACGGCCTTGAAGACCTTGTGCGGAAAATGCTGTCTGACTTCGCGCGAAATCTCGTGGCTGAGGCGGTTGCGCGCGTCGAACATGGTGAGCACCAAGCCTTCGATTTCGAGGGTCGGGCGAAACCTCGACTGCACGCGGCCGATGGTTCCGAGCAGGGAAGTGAGCCCTTCGAGCGCGTAGTACTCGCACTGCATCGGTACCAATACCGAGTCGGAAGCGATTAGGGCGTTCAATGTAAGGAGGCCGAGCGAAGGTGGCGTATCCAATAGAACATAGTTATATTGTCTTGCGTCGGCGCCCAACAGCGCAAGCAGACGCCGTTCGCGGCCTTCCATCGTTACAAGTTCGATTTCGGCGCCGACCAGGTCGGGACCTGCGCCCGCTAGAACCAGGCTGGGACGGACCTGAACGAGAACCTCTGACAGCGGCACGTCAAGGATGAGCGCCTGATAGATACCTTTATGTCGCTGGATTTGCTCGCGGATTTCCGGCGATGCGACGAGGCCCGAAGTGGCGTTGCCCTGGGGATCGAGATCGATGAGAAGGACGCTGCGCTCCGCCTGCGCGAGGGCGACCGCCAGATTGATCGCGGTGGTCGTCTTACCAACACCGCCCTTTTGGTTCGCGATCGCTATTACCCGCCCCACTTCCAACCCCGCATCGAGATCCGGCGCAGTACGGTTTCACGTGAAACCAACCGACGTGTTTAATCTACGCGAGCGACCCGTAAAATCAAACTTTGCTTGCACATAGGTTCGCCAAGCCCGCGATCTGGCAGAGCTTTTTTCGAGTTACGCGGAGGGCAACGGTTACATCTTGCGCCAGATGGCAAGCACTCTCTCGACCGTCGCACCGTCGCGCTCGACCGTGTAAGCGCGCCGCGTGTACCCACTCAACCCCGCCGCGCCTGCGGCGTCCAGGTTGGGCCGCTGTGAGCGGCTCGCGTAGAGAATCGCGAGGCCTGAGGGACGGAGCGCGCCCGCCGCGATCGCGTAGAATGAACCCGGTTCGCCAACCGCGCGCGCAGTGACCAGGTCGAACTCGGGCTCCAGAAGCGAGGGTGTGATATGGGCAGTCTCGACCCGGACGTTGAGCAGCCCCATCTCGGCGATCGCAACCGAGAGAAAACTCGCCCGCTTGCGCCGCGACTCGGCCAAGGTAAACGTCGCCGCAGTGGCGGCCGCGAGAATCAGGCCGGGAAATCCGGCACCGGTGCCGACATCGAGGATCTTGCGGTCGGGTCCGAACGCTCCCGCGAGCGGCCCGGGATCCGGTCCTGCCGCGATAACGGCCGGCATAAGACTGTCGATTACGTGGAAGGCCGTTTCGGCCGGATCGCCGGGACAGGCAGTGAGACTGGTTGTCGCGCCCCAGAGCGCGAGGTTTTCAGCGAACTTCTCGATACGATCGGGGAATCTGTCAGGCTCGGCGGGAGTGTAGCCGAGTCCCGCAACGCGCAGGACCACCCGCTCGCGAACCGCAGCGCCGATTGCGCGCGGATCATCCTCTGTCGAGGCCTGGCGCGGTCGTTTCACGTGAAACAATCGCCCGTCAGCGTGCGTGCCCAGCCTTCAGATGGACTGCGAGCAGCGAAACCGCCGCCGGCGTGATTCCCGGCATCCGCGACGCCTGCCCAAGCGATCGTGGGCGCGCATCCGAGAGGCGCTCGCGCGCCTCGGTTGAAAGACCTTGTACGGCGCGAAAGTCGACCCAACCGGGTATCGGCGTATCCTCCAGCCGCTTGAACCTTTCGACGGCTTCGAGCTGACGGCGCACGTATCCGTCGTATTTGATCTCGATTTCGAGTTCCGCAGCCTGATCGAAGTCGAGCATCGGCTCCAGAGTCGCCATCCTGAGCACCGTCGCGTAGGAAATCTCCGGCCGCTTGAGCAGTTCTATCGCGCGGACCGCCTGATTCATCGGCGACGAGCCGTTCTCCTGCAAAATTCCGTTGTTTTCCGCGCTATTCCCGACCAGCGTGGCCCTTAGCCGCTCGATTTCTCCGCTCACCAGCGCGCTTTTTCGCCGAAGCCGAGCGCCCGCGGCCGCGTCGAGCAGCCCGAGCCGTTCGCCTATCGGTGAAAGCCGCCGATCGGCATTGTCCTCGCGCAGAACCAGCCGGTATTCCGCCCGCGAGGTAAACATCCGGTACGGCTCACCGCCGATTCCGCGCGTCACCAGGTCGTCGATCATCACCCCGATGTACGCCTGGTCGCGCCCGAGGATCAGCGTCGGCTCGTCTCTCACCGAGAGCGCCGCGTTTATCCCCGCAATCAGTCCCTGCGCGGCGGCCTCCTCGTAGCCGGTGGTGCCGTTTATCTGCCCGGCGAAGAAAAGCCCCGCGACCAGCCGCGTTTCGAGTGACGAGCTCAACTGGACCGGGTCCGAGAAGTCATATTCGATAGCGTATCCGGGGCGCATCACCTCGGCCTGCTCAAGCCCTCTTATCGAGCGCACCATCGCGAGTTGCCCATCGTACGGCAGGCTGGTCGAAAGCCCGTTGGGATAGACCTCGACCGTGTCGCGTCCCTCCGGTTCGAGGAAAATCTGATGGCGCTCCTTGCCCGCAAAGCGCATCACCTTGTCTTCGACCGACGGGCAGTAGCGCGGGCCGCGGCTCTGGATAATCCCGGAGTACATCGGCGAGCGCCCGATATTTTCGCGGATTATCCGATGGGTCTCGGCGTTGGTGAAGGTAAGATGGCAGGGAATCTGCGCCTGTCCGATACCCTCGGTGCGAAACGAGAACGGCGGCGGCGGTTCGTCGCCCGGCTGAATCTCCAACTCGGAATAGTCGATCGTTCGCCCGTCGAGCCGCGGGCAGGTTCCGGTCTTGAGCCTGCCGATTCGAAAGCCGAGTTCGCGCAAATGATCGCTGAGACCCATCGCGGCGAAATCTCCCGCGCGCCCGGCGGAATAATTGCGCTCGCCCACGTGAACCAGACCTTTGAGGAACGTTCCGGTGGTGAGCACAACCGAGCGCGCCATGAAGGTCTCTCCGCTCTGCGATTCGACACCGACAACATGTCGATTATCGACAAGCAGCCGCTCGACACTGGCTTGGCGGATCTGCAGGTTCGGCGCGGATTCGAGCACGCGCTTCATCCGGGCGCGGTAGGCGGCCTTGTCGGCCTGGGCGCGGCGCGCGCGAACGGCTGGGCCCTTGCGGGTATTGAGGAAGCGGAACTGGATCCCGGTTTCGTCGATCGCGACGCCCATCTCTCCGCCGAGCGCGTCGATCTCGCGCACCAGGTGGCCCTTGCCGATCCCGCCGATCGCAGGGTTGCACGACATCTGGCCGATATGGTCGAGGTTGAGCGTGAGCATCAGCGTCCGCGCGCCCATCCGCGAGGCGGCGAGCGACGCTTCGATTCCGGCGTGTCCGGCGCCGACCACGATAACGTCGTAAGTCATAGGGAGAAGCCCGAGATTATTACGCGGCGCGCGCATCCGGCAAGCTTAACCATACAAATTGTAGGCTAATATATCTATCCGTGTCTGTTCCGCCGCCGCCCGGCGACAGCCGGTCATTTTCCGATACAGAATTCACGGAAAATCGCGTCCAGGATGTCTTCGTTATGGACCTCGCCGGTGATTTCGCCGAGCGCGTCTGCCGCCGCCGCGACGTCGACCGCGACAATCTCGGGCGGCCTCGAAGCCCGAAGGCTCTCGAGCGCGGCCGAAAGTGCTTCGAGCGCGCGGGCGAGCGCGGCGCGATGGCGTTCGCGGGAGATTGCGACGCCCGCGGCGAGCCCCGGCGCGGCGATCTCCTCGACCAAGTGCGCGATCTCCCTGCGCAGCGATTCGAGGCCGTCGCCCCTGAGCGCCGAGAACGGCACTATCGGCATCGCGAGCCCCGCCGAGCGGAGGTCCTCCGCGCTCGTCACGGGCGGAAGATCGCGCTTGTTAAGCAGCGCGACGCCTCTCCGGCTGCGGCATCGCTCGATAACCATAGCGTCCTCGGCGTCGAGCGGGCGCGCCGAGTCGAACACGGCAAGCACCAGGTCGGCCTCGGCGAGAGAGCTGAAAGTCCGTGCAATTCCTTTATTTTCCACCTCGTCGGCGCTTTCGCGGACGCCGGCGGTGTCCTGCAGGACGAGCGGTAAGGGACCGAGCTGAATCGAGTCCTCGATAACGTCGCGGGTGGTGCCGGGGACGGCGGTGACGATCGCGCGCTCGATTCCGAGCATCAGGTTGAGGACGCTCGACTTGCCGACGTTGGGCTTTCCGAGGATGACGGCGCGCGCGCCCTCCCGCGTGATTCGCCCGGCGGCAAAACTCTGATGCAAAATAGCTACATCATCGGCGAGCGCGCGGACCGATGATGCAATTTCACCACGCGAAGGCAGATCGATGTCCTCGTCGGAAAAATCGATTTCCGCTTCCAGGTGCGCGCCGATAGAAATTAGCTGATCTCTAAGCTTCGATATTTTTTCGCTGAGAGCACCGGCCATCTGGCTGAGAGCGAGCCGGAGCGCGCCTTCGCCGTGGGCAGCGACGAGATCTGCGATCGCTTCGGCCTCGGTCAGATCTATACGGCCATTCAGAAACGCGCGGCGCGTGAACTCCCCCGGCTCGGCCATCCGCGCCCCGGCCGCCATCGCGGCTCCGAGGATTCGCCGCACCAGGTACATCCCGCCGTGGCAATGGATCTCGGCGAGATCCTCGCCGGTGAAGGTCCCCGGACCGGGCATCCGGACCGCGATCGAGCGGTCGAGGAGCGCTCCGGTTGCGGGATCGACAATCTCGCCGAGGACCATCTTTCGCGGCTCGGCATCGGCGTTGGCGCGAAGCGGACGAAACAAAGAATCGAGGATAGCGATCGCACGGGGGCCCGAAAGGCGGACGATTGCGACGGCACCCTGGCCGGGCGCGGTAGCGGGCGCGACGATCGTGTCCTGGACGTACACGGCGGAGCGCCTATCAGCGTATCATCACGCGCCGTTTTCGGGGAGTCCGAACGAGGATTGTCGAGTGCCGCAACGCTGTGACGGGCTCGAAAATGGCGAAATCGCCCGCGTGTGGACAACACTGTGTCGAAAACGTGGAGAAGACTTGCGCTTCATCGTGGCACTTGGCTATCGACGGGCGCATCAGGCGCCTAAGAGCATCAGTTTTAGATCTATAGCGCGCCGGAGGTGAACAATGGTGGCGAGGGCGTTCGCTCTAATCTACGGCGCGCTGGCCTACCTCGTGTTCCTCGTGGCATTCCTGTACGCGGTAGGATTCGTCGGGGATCTCGTCGTTCCGAAGTCGATTGACTCGGGTTCCGGGTCGCCGCTCTCCGAGGCTGCGGCGATAAATCTCCTGCTGCTTGGGCTGTTCGCGGTTCAGCACAGCCTGATGGCCCGGTCCTGGTTCAAGCGCCGATGGACTCGGTTGATCCCCCGGGAACTTGAACGCAGCACCTATGTTCTGGTCGCAAGCCTTATTTTGCTGCTTCTGTTCTGGCAGTGGCGCCCGATGCCTCAACAGGTCTGGAGCGTCGGGAATTCGTTTGCCCGTCCGCTCATCATGGCGATTTTCTGGCTCGGATGGGTCGTGGTGCTGCTCTCCACCTTTATGATCGATCACTTCGATCTGTTCGGGCTCAGGCAGTGTTACGCCCGGTTTCGCGATATCGCCTACCGTCCTCCGGAGTTCAAGACCAGCGGCTTTTACGCGTACGTGCGTCATCCGATCATGGTCGGGTTCGTCATCGCGTTTTGGGCAGCGCCCGTGATGTCGCTCGGCCATCTTTTGTTCGCGGTCGCCACCACCGGCTACGTCCTGCTCGCGCTTCAACTCGAAGAGCGCGACTTGCGCACGGCACACGGCGACGCGTACGCGCAGTATCAGACGCGGGTATCGATGCTCGTGCCGAAGGGACCGCCGGTGAAGGGCCGGATTCGGAAAATGATCGCTCGTTCCTTTCGATCCTCCTGAGCTTGAGAGGCCATCTCACCTTCGGGGAATGCGAACATGGACATTGCCGACGTACGGGCGGCGCTGGCTCGGCTCGAGGGCGCGCGACCGCAATCGAGTTGATGCTCAAAAATAGCGGTGGATTGCGCCGGCCGAACCGGGCGGCAAGCTATCCTGTCGCGGGGCGTTTGCGCTCCGGGGATTGCAGTA
>JAKAVX010000133.1 GCA_021827465.1 Deltaproteobacteria bacterium
CGCCGCGGATTCGTAGCGCTGCCGCGTAGCTGCCGCGATGGGCTCGTGCCGACCAATTGGTCCAGCGCTGCAGCGGAAACGCTCCGCCAAGCGCCAGCGAGTAACTCGCGCGCCATGCGGCTTGCCGCCGGTGCAGGAAGCTCATGAAGTCCCGGGTTGCTCCGGCCTTCATGCGCGCCCATGAGTAGCTACCCACCGGCTTCACGGCTTCGAAGCGGACCCTCCTCGGGGCTTCTGAGGCTGGCAATCGATACGGGCTTGAAGAAAGGCTGCGCGGATTGCCAGGCCGCTAATATCTCCGCTGTTCTCGACGGATTGTTCTGGGGACCGCGTCGGCGGGCGCCCGCGCGGGCTTTGCTAAGAACGACGTCGGCAGCGGCGATGCGATGACGCCGGCGAGTTCCGATCCGCGGCGCTAACGGTACTCTCGACCAGGTTTATCAACTCGAGGTCGCGGTAGCGCTCGATCAGGTAGCCTTTCACTTCCTGCGCGCTCGCCATCTGCGGCACATCGCGCGCTTCGCTCTGGCTATCAAAATCCGGTCGCACCCAACGAACCGCCTGTCCCGCTATGCAACACGAACGTGCACTTGTCCGGGCACTGAGCGCAAAAGTCCACCAGCCGAGCATAGTCACACCCGGCAATCTGCCCTGTTATCCAATGATTTGGCGCGACACATGGCCCGCTCCACCATCGAGGGTGCAGCCTGTCAGCTCTGAATCTTCAGAAATATGTCGTGGGTGCTTTCGGAGTTGAGCTGGCTCACTGACGTCACGTGATCGCTAAGCCGCGCCAGCGTTGATAGCTCGCTCGATCCCACATCGACCAGCACCGCGAAGATGGAGAAATCCAGATCGTCCTTGCGCTCTTTCAGATGCGCGAGCCATGCGGGGCTGACCTGGCATTCCCCGTCCGTGATCATCACGATATCAGCGCGTCTGAGCTTCTTTTCCTCCAGCAGTTCCAGCGCCGCATCGATCGGCCGCTCGAAATCGGTGCCTCCGCCGGGAAAATACTCGGCCATCTCGAGCACCTTGGCGAGTTCCGGCTCATAACGGCGCTCGCGATTCAGATCGAGCACGCGCAGCGTATCGCCCGACGAGAACATCACGGCGCGGAACAGCCGGCGATGACGCCGCGCAATATCCATCAGGGTGAGCGCGACCGCCTTCGACCAGAGTTCTTTCTCGCCCGCCATCGAGGAGCTAACGTCCACGCACACGATCATCGGGCCTTTGCCCTTCTGCTCGTCCTGGCGAAGCTGGTACTGAAGCACGGTGCCTTCGAGCAGGCGGCGGCGGAAGTCGCGGCTGAGCGCCCGATGATGCATCGCGACCAGTTCCGCCGGAATCAGCCTGCCGAGTTCCGAGCCGCGCTCGATGTCGTAAGCCTCGGCGACTCCCCGTTCGAGCGTTTTTCGCTTGAGGGCGCGGGCGTCCTGCTTGAACCGTCCGACCATCCGGGCCAGCTCGCCGAGCTTGCGATTTCCCGCGAGCCGCCGCCCCAATTCGAGCCGCTCTCCGGCCGGAAGTCTTCCGCCCTGTCCGAACTCGCGGCTGAACGCATGGCTGTCTTCGGCGGCGCGATCGACCTGCTCGGCCAGTTCGCCCGCTTTCAACTGCATCCGCTTCAGCTCGCTCAGATCGCCGTGCTTGATCTGGTTTTCGACCTGGCGAATTTTCTGATTGAGCCTCGCTTCGGAGACCTTGGCGGCGCGCTCTGCTACCTCGGCCAGTTCGCGCATCCGCTCTTTCGTCGCCTGGTCCGGTTCCGCGCCCTCGCCGGAAGGTTCGCCTTCCTGCGCTGGCGATTGCTCCGGCTCGTTCATCTCTTCGAGCTTGGTCAGCGCGTCGGCGCGTTCCTTGAGGTCGTCCTCCTGATGCGCGAGGTCCCATAGGTCGAGCATCTCGTTGCGGTTGACCAGCCGTTCCGAGCGCACCAGTTCAAGCACCTGTCCGGCGAGCACGATCGCGGCGATCGCGGCCTTGTCTTCGTCCAGCAGGGTGCGGTTTTTCAGGCTTTCGAAGATTGGCGAGGGGAGCAGTTGTTCGAGGATGGTGCGGTTAAGGATAGTCGAGCGGCGGACTGCGTCAGGCTTGAGCCAAATAACGTTATATTTGAACAGCGCGAAGAACAGATCCTGCAGCAGACCCTCGAAATGAGGGATGAGTCCGCTGCCCGCCTCCGCCAGTTCGGCTAGCGAGGGCGCGCCGGTGCGAATATCGTCCCATGCGTGACGGTCGTAGCTGTCGCTCTCGATCCAGGAAATGTTCTCGGGAACCTGGGGAATATAGAGACGGCGCGGCCTTGCGTTCTTTTTCGTGCGTGCCATGCTCCCGATAATTGAGCTTATCGGACGGCATACTCTGCGGCTATCCCGCACGATGCGTCAGGACTTGAACCAAAAGCCGATGGCGCGACAAGATTAGAGCGGGTCGCGCGGTGTTTCGCCGCATTTGCGCAGCCGGGGCGGAGATGCCCGGCGACGCTGATTCTCGATGGTAACGGAAGCGGAACAGGGAATTCTTGCCGGACGCCGGCATACCGTGCTCATTGCGATGGTGGCCGAGTTCATAGCCAGCGCCGAGCCTGTAGGCTCCCATCAGGTGGCCTCGCGCAGGAACCTGGGAATCAAGGCCGCGATGGTGCGGAATATGCTGGCGGAACTCGAGGAAGGGGGCTATCTCCAGCAGCCCCATACTTCGGCCGGGCGAATCCCGACCGACAGGGCCTTTCGCTATTACGTTGACCATCTTGCCGCCGCCGCCCGAATCGGCTTCGAGGATAGGACCCAAATCGAACTCCATTATTCGGAGCGGATGCGCAACTTCGAGACCGTGATGCGCGATACGCCGCGGCTGCTCGCGCTGCTGACCGGGCAGGCCGCGCTCGTGATGGCGCCGCGGCTCGAATCGGTCGAGCTGGACCGGGTGAACTTCGTGCGCCTTCGCCCGCGCGAACTGCTTGCGGTCTTCGTGCCGAGGACAGGCGTGGTGCGCAATCAACTGGTCAGGGCCGAGCGCGATTACGGTCAGGAGGAACTGGACCGGATGGCGCGCTATCTGAACGAGGCGCTTCGCGGCCGCACGCTGGACGACGCTCGGCGCTGGATCGAAGAGGAATTGCTGATGGATCGCGCCCGCTACGACCGCTTCGTCCGTGAGGCGCTGCTTCTTGGCGAGGGCGCACTGGGCGGAGATACGTCGGCGGAACTGTACGTCGAGGGTAGCGCGCAGGCGCTCGTGCAGCCCGAGTTCTCCGATCCCGACAAGGTTCGCGAACTGTTGCGCGCGCTCGACGACAAGACCGCGCTGCTCGATCTCCTCGAACGGGCGGTTCGTGACCAGGAGCTGACGGTCTCGATCGGCTCGGAGAACTACGACCCGCACCTTGCGGATTTCGCAATCGTCGCGGCGCCTTACGCCGGCGGCTCGAAACCGCTCGGCGGACTTGCGGTGGTCGGGCCGGTTCGGATGGATTACGAGCGGGTCATCCCGCTGGTCGAATACACGGCCAAGACCTTGTCGCGGATTTTCGAGCATTGACCGCGCTCGCGCGGGACTTTCCGGAACATCCAGGACCTTCTGGCGTCGGCCTCAGAGATTGAGATCACTTCGAGGCAGGCGCGGCCCGAAACTGCCATTGGGGCCGCAGGGGCGGCTCCAGAACCCTCGTAATGGAAGAAGAATTTCCGCGCGTCGAGGTAGCGGCGGACGAAATCGTGATTAATTTCACACTGAGTGCGGTCCAAAATGAGCAGGAGAGACAGGAACGAATCCAAAAAGGAGCGTGAGCGAGCGGAGATGGAGGTGAAGGAACCGGCGGGGATGGAGGAGCTCGAAGAGACCGCGGCTCGCGAGTCGGCAGCCGACGCTCCGGCAGCCGAAGTGATTGACGAGGTCGAGACTCTCAAGACGGAGGTCCAGGCCCTGAAAGCGTCGATTGCTGCGAAGGAAAAGGAAATAGCGGAGCTGAAGGACAAGTACCTTCGGACGCTTGCCGATTCGGAGAACGCCCGCAAACGTATCCGACAGCAGAGCGAAGAGTCGGTCCGCCTTCAGCGCGAGAACCTCCTGCGCGATCTGCTTCCGATAGTCGATAACCTCGAGCGCGCGGTCGGCGCGGCTCGAGGCGGCGGCAACGGGAAGGCGATCGTCGAGGGCGTGGAGATGGTTCTCGCCTCGATGATGGATTTCCTGAAGACGCAGGGCGTGATCCCCGAGGAATCGGTCGGTCGGCCCTTCGATCCCTCCCGGCACGAGGCTATCGACCATATCCTCAGCGATACCCATCCGCCCAACACGGTCGTCCAGGAGTCGCATCGCGGCTACAGGGTCGGCGAGCGGGTTCTGCGTCCGGCGAGGGTGGTGGTCGCCAAGGGAGCGCATAACGGGGAGCGAGGCGATGACGACAAGTCCCAGCGTTGAAAAAAGCTCATTAGTGATTACCCATAAGACAGGGGTCTGACGGAACATGGCGAAAGTAATAGGAATAGATCTTGGCACGACCAATAGCTGCGTCGCGGTCATGGAAGGCGGCGATCCGGTCGTCATTGCCAATGCTGAAGGCAGCCGAACCACCCCGTCGGTGGTTGCGTTTACCGATTCGGGCGAGCGTCTGGTGGGCCAGATTGCGCGCCGCCAGTCGATTACCAATCCCCAGAACACGGTTTTCGCGGTCAAGCGCCTGATGGGCCGGCGCTACGAGGATGGCGAGGTCCAGAAAGCCATAAAGGTCCTGCCCTATCACGTGGTGAAGGCCGAGGACGGCGCCGCATGGGTTGAAATTCGGGACAAGAAGTACAGCCCGCCCGAAATTTCCGCGTTCATCCTGCAGAAAATGAGGCAGACCGCTGAGGATTACCTCGGCGAGAAGGTTACCGAGGCGGTGATCACCGTTCCCGCCTACTTCAACGACAGCCAGCGCCAGGCTACCAAGGACGCGGGCCGGATCGCCGGTCTCAATGTCCTGCGCATCATCAACGAGCCGACCGCCGCGTCGCTCGCCTACGGTCTCGAAAAGAAAAAGGACGAGAAGATCGCGGTCTTCGACCTGGGCGGCGGCACCTTCGATATCTCGATTCTCGAACTCGGCGAGGGCGTCTTCGAGGTCAAGGCGACCAACGGCGACACTTTCCTCGGCGGCGAGGACTTCGACCAGCGCGTTATCGACTACCTGGCCGACGAATTCCGCAAGGACCAGGGTATCGACCTGCGCAAGGACAGGATGGCGCTCCAGCGGCTCAAGGAAGCGGCCGAGAAAGCCAAGTGCGAGCTTTCCACCGTGATGGAGACCGACATCAACCTGCCGTTCGTCACCGCCGACGCTTCCGGGCCGAAGCATCTGAACATGAAGCTCACGCGCGCCAAGCTCGAAGCTCTGTGCGCGGACCTGCTCGACCGGCTCGAGGAGCCGTGCCGAGTCGCGCTCAGGGACGCCGGCCTGCGCGCGGCGGACATCAATGAGATCGTCCTGGTCGGCGGGATGACCCGGATGCCCGCGGTGCAGGAACGGGTCAAGCGCCTGTTCGGCAAGGAAGGTCACAAGGGCGTCAATCCTGACGAAGTCGTTGCGGTCGGCGCTGCTATTCAGGGCGCGGTGCTCAAAGGCGAGGTCAAGGACGTTCTGCTCCTCGACGTGACTCCGCTGTCGCTCGGAATCGAGACGCTCGGCGGCGTGTTCACCAAGCTTATCGAGAAGAACACCACTATCCCGACCCGCAAGGGCCAGGTCTTCTCGACCGCCCAGGACAATCAGACCGCGGTCACCATCCGGGTCTTCCAGGGCGAGCGCGAGATGGCGGCCGACAACAAGTTGCTCGGCCAGTTCGACCTGATCGGCATCCCGCCCGCCCCGCGCGGATTGCCGCAAATCGAAGTTACGTTCGATATCGACGCCAACGGTATCGTGAACGTCTCGGCCAAGGACCACGCGACCAACAAGGAGCAGTCGATCCGAATCACCGCATCCTCGGGTCTCAACGAAGAGGAGATCAAGCGGATGGTGCGCGAGGCGGAGCAGCACGCGGCGGACGACAAGACCCGCCGCCAGCTTGCCGAAGCGCATAACCGGCTCGACAACCTGGTCTACACGACCGAGAAGACGCTCAAGGAGTATGGCGCACAGCTCGACGAGGCTTCGCGCAAGAACGTCGAAGAGGCGCTTCAGACCGCGAAGGGCAAGCTGGAGTCCAAGGACCTCGACGAGATTAAAAGCGCCACCGAGGCTCTCGAAACCGCCTCCCACAAGCTCGCCGAGGCGATGTACAGCAAGACTCGCCAAACGGGTGCGGGCGCCGGCGCAGGTGCTGAACAGCCCCATGACGGCGGTGGCGCCGAGGGTGCAGCGGGCGAAGGCGGCGCGAAGGAAGCGGGCGGCAAAGAAGACGTCGTCGACGCCGACTTCAAGGAAGTAAAATAGGAATAATCTGGCGCTCAGCAGGCATCGATTCCCGGTCGCGGCGATCACCATCGCGCGATTGATGGAATCGCTGCCTGTGCTGGATTAGAATTCGCTGCGCGATGCCGGCAGACAGAAGACGCGACTATTACGAGGTTCTCGGCGTCAACCGCGGAGCGGCCGACGATGAGATAAAGAAGGCCTATCGTCGGTTGGCCGTGCAGTTCCATCCCGATCGCAATCCCGGCGACAAGCAGGCCGAAGAAAATTTCAAGGAGATCAACGAGGCCTACCAGGTCCTGTCCGATCCCGAGAAGCGCGCCCAGTATGACCGTTACGGGCATGCGGCTTTCCAGGGGCCCGGCGCGGGCCAGGGCGGCGGCTTCGGCGGATTCGATTTCAGCCAGGGTTTCGAGGAAGTTTTCTCCGACATCTTCGGTGACTTCTTTGGCACCGGCCGCGGACGGTCCCGCTCGCGCACCCGGCGCGGCGACGATCTGCGCTACGACCTCGAGGTCGATTTCGAGGAGGCGGCGCGCGGCGCGGAGAAGACCGTCAAGTTCCAGCGCCTCGCGCAGTG